>NZ_JAKZGG010000007.1:0-168887 GCF_022549455.1 Acinetobacter sp. NIPH 1852
AACATGGTGGCTGAAGGCATAGGTTGTGTGGTAACTCCCTAATGGTTTTCAGCCACCTTTTTTTCAAGCTAATTTCTTATCCGCGATTCAGGTTATTAAAATCCCTTATAAATCCAAAATTCACAATAAAAATAAAATTCGTGATGTAGTTGTCACAAACAAAAAGTAGACAAAACCCTCAATAAAAAGATAAAACCAAAACCACATCACATTTAAAAAATTAATTTAATCAATATTTTATTTCGATATTGCCTTCATAATAATTTCCATGTTAATTAATAATATATACATAGATAAAAGGAAATAATTATGTATAAAAAAACATATAAACTATTATTAGCACTCTCATTAATATCAATTTCGACGATCAGTTTTGCAACGGGAACCATTCAAATCAATGGAAATATTGTTGAGGATACTTGTACAACCCATCACCACAACCCTGATTGTGAGAGAATTAACGATTTATTTAAGAAAATAAATAACCAATCAACATCTTTAGAAGATTTAAATAATCAATCACAGAAAAACAGTATAACTGAAATCAAAGTAGAGCCCCTACCCGATGAAAGGAGTGCAGTGATTATCGCGAGTTATTACTAAAGCAGAGGTTTAAATCATTATTTAAAATTGACATGTGCTATTAAAAATAACATTTTAGCTTAATTTAATAGCACATCAATCAAATCACTCATACTTTAGTTTGTAATAATATCTTGATTATTCAAAATAAAGATTTTATTAGCAATAAAATTGACTAATCAAAATCAAAACCGACCAAATGAGATTTTTCCCAGTGTTCATTCATCCGTTCTGAAATTTTTACTTTTGATAAGTCCTCTTCTACATAAAACAACCGAGTTTCTTTATCTTTCTTTAGCAACATTAAATGGTAATTGATCAGGTTCTTCTTCATGGTCAAAGTGAAATCCCTATTTGAATGATCAACTAAATCCTGCTCTGCTTTCCTCACATCATCGTGCTGAATTACCCAATTGAGCTGTACAGGGTCACTCAACTCTACTGGAACTACTAGTACCTCTCCGTCCTTAAACCCACCTAGATACGCTATTTTCATATTCTTCTCATTTTATTTGTTGTTCATGTATTTATTAAATCACAAAACCATTCAACCGCAAATCAAAGATGGATAAGCATTGAACCATCCTGACCTAATCGCATCCATATCCCAAGATAAAATGAAGTTTGGATGGCTTGAAAATGATCAAAACTGCACAATATTGTCTTTACTCAACACATGAACATCAGATAGAATCAGCTCAGTTTTGATTTTACACACTATTTTTAGTGATTTGATAAAATCATCTGCTTGTAATTTAAGTTAAATTTGACTAAGATCAGGCAACAATAAATCATACCAAATATGATTTAATCTTATAGGGCCTATAGCTCAGTTGGTTAGAGCAGCGGACTCATAATCCGTTGGTCCCGTGTTCGAGTCACGGTGGGCCCACCAAATATTAAACCTTCTAAACTATACGTTTAGAGGGTTTTTCTACTTTATCACTATACTGTTATTGGATTTCGTTAGCCAATTACATCAACAAATCCTAAATATTCGGATATATATTTTCCTCAAAACTCATATTACACTGCTGACACGAAATTGTAATGATGATAACCATGAGAAAAATTTTAGGAAAATCCATCTTTAAAGCAACAGGTTGGCAATACAATGTTGATCCAACAATTTTAGAAAAGAAGCAGGTCATCATTGGATTTGAGCACTCGTCTAATCTAGATACCATCTTATCTCTTGCGTTGTTTGAGATTTTAGAACTAAAAATTCATACTTTAATCAAAAAAGAACTATTCAAAGGTCCTTTAAAACCAGTCTTGAAACGCCTCGGTGGAATTGCTGTTGATCGTAAAGCCAGCAAAGATATCGTGACGCAAATGGTTGATCTTTTTAACCAGAACGACAGCTTCAACCTTGTGATCGCACCTGAAGCCACACGTGTTAAAAGTAGTCAAGAACGTAAACCTATTCGTACAGGTTTTTGGCATATCGCCAAAGCAGCCAATGTACCGATTATTTTGATGTACGCCAACCCACGTACAAAGCAAGGTGGAATCCTAGGTAAAATTTATCCAGCCGATCTACAACAAGACTTAGAACAAATTAAAGCACTTTATGCTGAATATGGAATAGACGTAAAAATTAACTAAGTAATCGCCCTTATTTGATCAATCTTTGAAGGTTGAGCAAGATTTTAGATTTGAATATAGGGCCCGATAGTTTTCAACGAAACCATGGCTATGCTAATATTCAGTCACTTTTTGAGTTTTAATTTTTTGGAGTTACTTCCATGGCGGGTCATTCAAAATGGGCCAATATTAAGCATCGTAAAGCCAAACAAGATGCAAGTCGCGGCAAGGTTTTTACCAAATACATCCGTGAAATCGTAACCGCTGCGAGATTAGGCGGTCCAGATGCGGCAAGCAACCCCCGTCTGCGCGCTGTAGTTGAGAAAGCACTTTCGGTGAATATGACACGTGACACCATCAACCGTGCGATTCAACGCGGTGCTGGTGGTGACGATAATGATGATTTAAAAGAAGTGACCTATGAAGGTTATGGTGTAGGTGGCGTTGCTGTAATCGTAGAAACGATGACCGATAACTTAAACCGTACCGTGCCAGATGTCCGTCACTGCTTCTCTAAAACAAACGGTAACTTAGGTACTTCTGGTTCCGTTGCTTACATGTTTACTAAACGCGGCGAAATTACTTTTGAAGATGTTTCTTTAGAAGACCAAATTATGGATGCAGCATTAGAAGCAGGTGCCGAAGACATCGAGGTTTCTGAAGATGAAATCTTAGTCATCACAACACCAGAAAGTTTCGGTGACGTGCAAGATGCGTTAAGTGCTGCTGGCTTAAAGTCGGATAATGCAGAAGTTGTGATGAGCCCATCAACCAAAGCAGAAATTACAGACATTGAGCAAGCTAAGCTCATCATGAAAATGATTGATATGTTTGAAGATTTAGACGACGTTCAAAACGTTTATACCAATGTTGAATTCTCTGATGAAGTATTAGCTCAGCTAGATACTTAATCATTAGAGAATCAGAAAAAAATGCATCTTTTTAGATGCATTTTTTTATAGCTTATTTAAAAGTTTATAACAGTTAAATACGTTGTATTCTTTGATCACAAAACTTGAATGTAAAGCAACTACACTATCAATCTTGCCAATACGCCGTAACAAAATTTCACTGTAGTCATCCATATTACGTGCAACAAGCTCTAAAATAAAATCAGCACTCTGTCCCGTGACCAAAAAAGCATTCGTCACTTCTGGGATGTCTTCAATTTCGGCTAAGAACTTATCAAAAGTTTCGCTGTCATGTTTACTCAATGAGACCTGTAAAAGAATATGCAAGCTAAAGCCTAATTTATTGAAGTTAATTTCTCGTTTAAGCTGCCCCATTACTTTTGATTCAATCAAGTTTTTTATACGGCGATGGACAGAACTTACCGATAGATTGATGCGTTCTGACAATTCATTCAGATTTACATCTTCATGTGTCAAAACTTCAAGAATTTGTTTATCAAAACGATCAAGTTCCATTTCACTATCCTTTTTATATCTCGAAATATAGGAAAATACAGCGCTCCTATCATTATTCCTGTCTTTTTATTCTTTGCAAAGAACATTTGGTAAAATTTTCTAATCATTTCTATATTTAATATTTTTCTTATTGAAAAACACTCCTATCATTCAATAATTTCTCACTTTGGCTATTTTTATCGATATTTTTTCAATCGAGATCTTGTCGTTAAATACTTATTTTCAAGCGGAGTTTTATGCAGTGATATTTACAAGCTAAACAATAAAAAAGAAAAACCGAGCTAATTGTTTAACTCGGTTTTAGTTCAAATGTGATCACTGTTAGCGTTAAGCAAAATGTATTATGGATTCACAACTTGTAAATCCAAACCCGCTGTATTTGCAAGTTCAGTAAAGGTTGGGAAACTTGTTGCAACCGTTTCTGTACCCAGAATGGTAATCTCGCCTGAAGTACGTAAACCAGCAATACTAAAGCTCATGGCAATACGATGATCATGATGTGATTCTATTTCACCACCTGTAAAGATTGCTGACCAATCACCTGACTTACCTTTACCTTCGATAATGATGCCATCTTCAGTTGGGGTGCAATCAATCCCCATGATTTTCAAACCATCTGCCATCACTTGGATACGGTCGGATTCTTTAACACGAAGTTCTGCCGCACCAGTAAGAACGGTTTGCCCTTCTGCACATGCAGCAGCAATAAATAACGCTGGGAATTCATCAATTGCTAAAGGCACTTGATCTTCAGGCATGTGAATACCTTTTAATGTTCTCGATCCTTTGATATGAATATCCGCAATCGGCTCACCACCAGCGATACGTTCATTTTCAACGCTGATATCTGCACCCATTTGCTTAAGGATTTCAATTACACCCGTACGTGTTGGATTGATCCCCACGGCTTCTAGGACAACATCTGCATTTTCAGTAATTGCAGCACCGACCATAAAGAACGCAGCCGAGGAAATATCTGAAGGTACTTGAATATCCGTACCCACTAATTTACCGCCACCAACGAGGGAAATTTTATTGCCCTCTGTTTTCACATCATAGCCAAAGGCACGTAGCATACGTTCGGTATGATCACGAGTAGGTTCAGGTTCAGTCACAGAAGTTTCACCTTCTGCCCATAAGCCAGCCAATAAAATCCCTGATTTCACCTGAGCAGAAGCCATCGGTAAGTTGTACTGAATGCCTTTTAACGCTTGGCTACCCGAAATACTGACTGGCGGTGTACCTTTCTCACCTGTGGTTTGGATTTGCGCACCCATTTCACGAAGTGGCTTGGCAATACGTTCCATCGGACGTTTAGACAACGATGCATCGCCCGTCATCACCGAATCAAATTTTTGCGCTGAAAGCATACCTGACAATAAACGCATACTGGTACCCGAATTACCCATATACAATGCGCTTGCCGGTGCTTTTAGACCGTGCATACCGACCCCATGAATAGTGACTTCACCATTCTTAGGACCTTCAATGCTAACTCCCATGTCACGGAACGCTTGAAGAGTCGCTAATGCATCCTCACCTTCCAAGAAGCCTGTAACGTGCGTTGTGCCTTCGGCAATAGCGCCAAACATAATAGAGCGATGTGACACAGATTTGTCACCCGGTACAGTGAATTTACCTGAGAATGTTTTCTTTCCCGGTAAAATGCTAAATTGCTGTGTCACCTTATTTTTCTCCATCAAAGGTTTGTTGGCTAACATATGGTTGAAGTGTTGACGAGCGGCTTGGGCATGGCCAAGTAAACCCATCAACGCTTGAGAATCTTCCTGTTCGATCAATTTTTTCAAAACTGACAATTGCTGTTCAAAACCATCAACAGCATTCAAAATTGCAGTTTTATTGGCAAAGAAAATGTCATGCCACATCTGCGGATCACTGGCTGCAATCCGTGAGAAGTCTCTAAAACCGCCCGCAGCATAACGGAAAATATCTAAATTATCTTCACGATTCGCCAGTTGTTCCACCAAATTGAATGCCATCAAATGTGGTAAATGACTGGTATGAGCCAACACTTCATCATGCTTGGTCACATCCATACAAATCACTTCTGCTTTCGCCGCTGACCAGAGCTGAATCAGTTTCTCAACTGCCAAATCCGCACTACTTGGAAGTGGCGTCAAAATCACTTTATGATTTGCGAATAAATCAACTTTGCCCGCATGTACACCCGTATGTTCTGCGCCTGCAATCGGATGCCCCGGTACAAATCCAGCTGGTAGATTTTCACCAAAAACTGCTTTTGCAGCATCAACCACATTACCCTTGGTGCTGCCAACGTCTGTGATGATGACATTTTCCGCAAGAAAAGGCTTGATCTGCTCAAGGACTTTCTGTGTTGCCCGCACAGGAAGTGCGAGCACAATTAAATCTGCCCCCTGAACTGCTTCCTCAGGATTTTCATAACCGTGTTGAATCAAACCCAATGCGAGTGCGTCAGCTAATGTTTTTTTTGAGCGTGTTGAAGCCACAATTTGAGCTGCAAGTTGTTCTGCCACAATCACACGCGCAAGACTAGAACCGATCAGCCCAAGCCCAATAAAAGCGACTTTTTTAAACAATACTTTAGAAATAGGTGGTTGAGACATAAAAGATGTTTGCCCAATAAGACGATTTTGATATGGATAGATGTATAAACCATCTATCCACACGATCAAACAGAATTATAAAACAGCGATTGGATAAGAACCGAGTACACGCAACTCTTTCACCATCGGACGAATTTCATCGAGTGCAGCAGCGACATTTTCCTGATCAATATGACCTTCTAAATCAATAAAGAACACATAAGCCCATTTTTCAGGCAGTGCTGGTCGCGTTTCGATACTGGTCAAGCTGATCTGATGCTTTGCAAATGGTGCAAGTATTTCTAATAGAGCACCTGCACGGTCATGTGCTGAAATCAACAAAGAGGTCTTATCATTGCCACTTTGAGGAATTTTCTCACGACCGATCACTAGGAAACGCGTTGTATTTTCAGGATTATCTTCAATATTGCTGTGCAAAATCTCAAGATTGTACATGCTTGCTGCGATATCAGACGCAATGGCAGCCGAGTGCCACTCATTGCGGATACGACGTGCCGCTTCTGCATTTGAGTTTAAGGCTACACGCTCTACACCAGGATAATGTGCATCTAACCATTTACGACATTGCGCCAAGGTTTGTTGATGTGCATAAATCTGTTTAATACTGTCTTTACGGGTATTTTCAGAAACAAGAAATTGATGATGAATACGCAGTTCAACTTCACCGATCACATTTAAAGTCGATGCCTTAAAGCAATCAAGGGTATGGTTCACGATCCCTTCCGATGAGTTCTCAACAGGAACAACACCATAATGTGCACTGCCCGCTTCAACTTCACGGAACACTTCATCAATGGTCGGCAAAGGGCGCACAATTGCATCTTGGCCAAAGTGTTTAAGTACGGCTGATTGTGTGAATGTACCTTCAGGCCCTAAGAATGCAATACTTTGCGGTGCTTCGAGCGCTAAGCAAGCAGACATGATTTCACGAAACAACCGTGCCATGGTTGCATCAGATAAAGGGCCTTGATTGCGTTCCATTACTTTACGTAAGACCTGAGCTTCACGTTCTGGACGATAAAACAAAGGATTATCTTCGGCTGCAAACTTCGCTTTAGCGACAGTTTCTGCCAGCGTAGCGCGACGATTGAGTAACTCTTGGATTTGTTGATCAACACTATCAATATCGTTACGAATTTGTTCTAAATTGAGTGAAGTCGATGTGTTTTGTCCATCGTTTACCATTGAATGCAGCCTCAGCAAAATCATCTATAAGAATGGATTACAATTCATCAATGAATTGTTCAATTCAGCTAGTATAACAAGACTTTCACACATTAAACACGCTGAGTTTTAACTCTTTTACGATGGGATCAATATTCAAAAAAAAAGTCAATACAATCTAAACCCACCAAAAACAACAAAACAATCCTGTGATTTATATCTAAGAAAAATAAGAATTATTCCGTTAGGATCGTATAGATACATAAATGGCGCAGAGACCGATCAACTGGGTTTCTAAGCGCATTTCGCATGATCCTTTCCAATTGGAAACCAAGGCGCTCATATAACTTTCTCGCATCTTGATTTTCTTGATCAACAAGAGCCTCTATACGTTTAAAATTATAATGCACCTGTAAGGCCTCAAGTAAGCGTTGTATCGCCTGCTTCATCAAACCTTGTTTATTGAATACAATGTTTCCCCAAAAACCAATTTCTAGTCTAGGTATCTCCCAACAGATATTATGCAACCCAACCAGACCAATTAACCGTTCTGTTTTCTTATGTCGAATAACAAACACGACATCCTTATTTTTTGATAGGTTATCTTGCACGGTCTGACAATATAATTTCGTATTTTCTAAACTTTGTTTATTTAATACCCAAGGAATTGTTGCGGGATACTTCTGCAAATGAGCTAGAGAATCTATGATCGCCTCATATACATCGTTAGCATCTTCTTCACACAATACATGTAAATAAAACTCTTCATTTGCGAGTGCCGAAATAAACTCCTGATTTTGAAACAAGTTTATCCCCCATAAAATGATATTTTTAAATATAAAAAAGTTGAATCAGATTAACTGATTCAACTCAATTTACACGTTTAAATCGCTATTCAAACGTTATCCATTCTTAAATTAAGCTTTACCAATTAACCCACGCGCCACGATTTCTTTCATGATCTCATTGGTACCACCATAGATACGCTGGATACGAGCATCTGTGAAGAAACGTGAAATTGGATATTCGCTCATATAACCATAACCACCAAATAGTTGAAGTAGGTTATCAGCAACTTTCATTTGCATGTCTGTACTAAAACTCTTGAGTGCAGCCGCAGTTTCGACATCCAACTTACCTTCGTTATATAAAGCCACATTCTGATTGTAGAATGCTGCTGTCGCTAACTCATCAATTTTGGCTTGAGCCAATACAAAACGCGTGTTTTGGAACTGAGCAATAGCCTGACCGAACGCTTGACGCTCTTTCACATAAGCAGTTGCTAGATCTATCGCACCACGAATCGCACCCAATGCTGTAGAAGCAATCGCTGTACGCTCACGCGGCAACTCTTGCATCAAGTACGCAAAGCCTGAACCTGCATTACCTAATAATTGATCTTTAGGCACTTTGACATTGTCAAAGAACAATTCAGAAGTATCTTGCGAATGTAAGCCGATTTTGTCTAGGTTTGTGCCTTTCTTAAAACCCTCCAAATGTGTATCGACGAGCATTAAAGAGACACCTTTAGCACGCGCTTGAGGATCAGTTTTTACTGCAAGCACGACTACATCGGCATGCTGACCATTGGAAATAAATGTTTTAGAACCATTTAATAGATAATGATCATCTTGCAAAATCGCGCTAGTACGCATTGCTTGTAAGTCTGAACCAGCACCCGGTTCAGTCATACCAATTGCACCAACCACTTCTCCTGATACCATTTTTGGTAGCCAATA
This sequence comes from Acinetobacter sp. NIPH 1852, assembly GCF_022549455.1. Classification (NCBI taxonomy): domain Bacteria; kingdom Pseudomonadati; phylum Pseudomonadota; class Gammaproteobacteria; order Moraxellales; family Moraxellaceae; genus Acinetobacter; species Acinetobacter sp. NIPH 1852. Next base: position 9,106 of record NZ_JAKZGG010000007.1, read on the forward strand.
CTGCTTTTGTTCTTCAGTGCCAATATGTTGAATATAAGGTGCGGCGATTTCAGAATGACATGAAATACCTGTCGATAATGCACAATATCCCGCACGAGCAGACTCTTCAACCAACATCAGTGAATAATGTGTTGGAACACCATAACCACCATATTCTTCTGGTACATCTACACAGAGGAAGCCATTTTCACCCAATAATGTCCAAACCGAACGTGGCATAAGTCCTTCACGTTCCCATTGTTCATAATGAGGTGCAATATGCTCACTCATAAAACGTTTAAAGTTATCGCGGAAGAGTTCCAAATCTGCATCGTAAGCTAACATCATTATTTCCTTTCGATTTCATTTTTCTTAAAAAATTACTCCGCAGCCATGCTAATGATTTTTAAGCGTACTGTCATGTTCCTTTTACATCAAATCACAAGACTCATTCGGTCAATTATTTTATTTGCAATCATGTAAATTGAAGCACAATTGCTTAATGATTAAGCAGCCCAACTTATTTTTTTCGCTAAACACTCCACTTTTATGTCATATTAATTTTACTCCTAGCGATGACTTCAATCTGACCATGAATACAAAACGAAATATCTATAAAACTTCAGAGCATCCTTTCGCACAGTATGTTCGTATCTTGGGTAAAGGAAAAACAGGGTCTCGCTCACTCAGCTATGAAGAAGCTTATCAAGCTTTTAGCATGATCTTGAAAGGTGAAGTCCTTGATGTTCAACTCGGTGCATTTTTGATGCTATTACGCGTCAAAGAAGAATCTGTCGATGAACTTGCTGGTTTTGTACAAGCAACCCGCGATCAACTCAATTTTCAGCCCCTTGAAGCGGATTTGGATTGGTCATCCTATGCAGGTAAACGTAAACATTATCCGTGGTTTTTATTAGCGGCTCTAACTTTGGCTCATCATGGTTATAAAATCGTAATGCATGGTGCATCGGGCCATACGATTAACCGTGTTTATACCGAACAAGTTTTACAGTACTTAGGCTATTCTATTTGCCAAAATGAACAAGATGTTAAAGAACAATTAGAAACTCATAATTTTGCTTACCTCCCCCTTGAAACAATTTCACCTATTTTAAGCGAACTGATTTCACTGAGAAATGTAATGGGTTTGCGCTCTCCAATTCATACGCTTGCACGTTTAATTAATCCATTTAATGCCAAGGCAACTTTACAAGCCATCTTCCATCCTGCTTATCGTACTTCTCATCAACAAACCGCTTTTCGTTTAGGTTATCAAAATAGCACGGTGATCAAAGGCGAAGGTGGTGAGTTTGAACGCAATCCTGATGCTAAAACCCTAATTTGTGGAATAAAAAATGGCGAACTTTATGAGCATGAGTTACCAAAACTAACGCCTGACCGCAGCCCAATTGAAGAAGAGCTTGATCTTGCGGTATTTAAAGCTGTTTGGCTGGGCGAACAAACCCATGAATATGGGGAAATGGCTATCATAGAAACCATGGGAATTGCACTTTATACCATGGGCGTATTCAATAACCACGATGAGGCGATGGCAAAAGCAAAACAGCTTTGGGATAGTCGTTTAAATTAAAATGAGTGAAGCGATTTCTCAGTGAAATCGCTTCTTTATTGATTAAATCTAATCAACGACAAGATGACTACTTCACATAAGGCCAAACATCTGGGTCTTTATAGCTTTCATCTATTCTATAACCTTCTGTTTTCAACTTTTTCTCTTCATATAATCGAGCTTGTTTATTTCTTTCAAGCATCTTTTTAAATGCTTCCTCTATCTCATTCGCATCCATCTTATAAGAACCAGTTATACTATTACGCTCATCATATCGAATTGTCTGAAAACTATATCTAAGCATATACTGTTCTTGTTTTTTTTCATTAATTGAGGTTCGATCTAAAGTAAAAGTTAATAAAACACCATTAACATAAAGTCGATAGCCAAATGATTCTGTTGGGATTTCATTAAAAATGTATTGCCATTCCTTAAAACTCAAAATATAGTTTGGGTCAACTACCTCTTTTCTATCCAAAATGTATTTTATATTATCTTCTTTAGCAATCCTCCCACTAAAACGATAAAAATATTGTTTCCAACCTGCCTTATTAATTCTCTGCATTAACTCTACATAAGCAGCATATGCTTGTTCTGGCTCTACAAATTCTTCTTGGGTTAGGCCAGCATTGACTACAATACTTTTAATTCCTTTTATATTCGGATCATTTGCCAATTGGGCTCCCATAACTGAAAATACATGCTCTAATTCTAGGCTGTTGACACCATGCTCAATTCTGACTTTACCCAAATTTGGCGGATTCCAATCCAAATCCATGAAATTCATACCTGCAGGTTGTTGATCAACCTTTCCATCAGTATATGTCATGAAATCTTGTACACCTTGCGGACCTAAATGCAAATTAACAGTTTTTTGATTATTCATATATTGATTCTCTTGAGCTTTAGAGTGAGGCTGACAGGCACTTAATACCCATCCAAATAGAAACACACAAATCAGTTGCTTATATTTTTCCATCATTACTGTCTCTCCCTACATTAAAGTCAGCCGAACTTCCTCCCCAACCAGATATTATTAGTAATTCTTGTTCTAAAAAGGCTCTACCCAATTCATGTCGCATTAAATCATGATATTTCTCCGCCGCTTTATTAATCCATTTCATTCGACTGTCATAGTCTTCTACTTTGGTTCCTTCTAAAGGAGTACTATAAGGTTCCTCAGGTAAACTGGCTAACTGCTCTGCATTTTCCCCTCTATATTTTCCTGACCTGTCAGGTTTAACTGCTCTAACACTATAATCACTTGATAATACTAAAGTACTATCTGGGGTTTTAGTAATACGTTGTATCCCAGCCATTGTTTGAACTTGACTATCTTTCCAAACGATCTCTTGTAAAATGTTATATTGCTCTTGTACTGCGATTGCCATTAAATGTTTGAATAAGGGTCCTTCCGCCCGTTTAAATTTATCTTGCCTAGCCCCGCCCTGTTTAAAAACTCTTTCTATTTCTTGCAAAAAAACAAAAGCCTTGTTGATTTCCGAAGTTACGGACAAATTCTTGATTTGAGGAAGGCAACTTGACCAAGGTAAATTCATCACCTCATTCTTAATATGTGTAAAGTTAGAAACATCTCGTTGTGTTTTACATTGGTTAAATGAAACAGGTGAAGCACTCCATGCATAATGCCATGGTGCAATATCCATAAATAACCATAGATTTCCTTTTGCAAAAGCATGTACTGGATTACGAATTTTGTCCGATGGAATCCAATATCCATACCGTGTTAATCCGTGCTTAAAAACAGCAGCAACTGTTTTTGAAGCAAAAGCGCCTAATCCCATCCAGTAATAACGCCCTTTCAATAAACGATTGCCTGAAACTTCAGTCTCCAAATAAATCTTGGCATAAACAGAAGCTATTCGACGAGCCCGGGCTTCATAACCAGGTTCTAATCTATAAGTATTAGTATTTCGATCTTGCAGATTGGATAATCTGATAATCGATTGCTGTTGATAAACCTCCCAAAAAGTAATGCAATCACACTGCACCGAGGTACAACTATTTTCACTTGTGTTGGTATTACTCTGCCACGCTAAAGTCCCAGTCACACTCTACTCCTGATCTTCTGTCGTGTCGGGATCGACTTGTAAATTTATCCAGTTTAAATCTAATTTAAGCTCTTTTTCTTGCGGTGAATGAATACGTTTGGTCCATCCTTTTTTATTCGTTAGAGCCATAAAAGAGTCATCACCTGAAGTGAGTTTGTAATCAATTTCCTTGAAAGGTTCACCTGAAGGCAATTTCAGTGAAAACTGCTCATCAAAGATCTCTAAAGCTGGTAAACCTTTAATATTTACGCCCGCAGCTTGTCCACCCATAAACAAATGCTGCCCAGCTTTCACCTCAAACTTGCCACCTGTAGTTGGAAATATCCCTGAATCATTCAGCTTAAGCTCTGAACTATCCGCTTTAAATACAATCTCCTTTGGACTAGTGATATAGATGGCATCTTCAGTCGAAATGATTTGTATATCTTTACGGGCAATGAAGTCAGCCCCATCACCTTGTGCCTGTAGCTCAAACTTGCCTTTTGCTGCAACTTGTTTAATCCCGCCTTGTGCTGCAAATAAGCTGATCTTTTGACTGGCTTGGGCGATTAAATTCTTTTGTGTAGTTAGGTTAATGCTATCGCCTGCAAATTGGTTCAGTTGTCCATCTGCGGAAAGGTGTATGTCTTCTGCTGTACTCAATCCAATCCCATTCGGAGAACTTAATAAAAGTACAGCCTCATTAAAACGTGCAATATCTTGCTGTATCTGTTCAAAGAATTCTTTTAAATTCCCCATCGATTCCAGCTCATCGGTTTGTTGGTTCTTCGCCACTTCACTCAGGGCTTTGGCGTTGCTTTGGTTGCCTTCTAGTTGTTGTTTGGCTGTTTGTGCTTCGAGATGTTCGCCTTGTGCCTGTTGTTGAGCATGGGTGGTGATCAGTAAGCCTTCGCCTGCTCGAATCGCTCCCCATTGGTCAGTGCGGAGTTCAAAACCTTCGCCTCGGTCCTCGCTTTCTGCTTGAGCTTTGGGATGACTCAGTTTACCGAGATTGAGTTGACTTGCCGCATGGCTGCTTTGTAGTTGTGCACTGATCTGTCCGGTGGTGTCGTCAAAGCGCAGTTGGTTGTAACCTGAGCCTTGGTATTCTTTGGACTTTATCCCTGCCAGTTTCTTGGTGTCTGGGAGTTGTCCTTGGTCATCGAATTTAGTCGGACTACGTTGTGCTTCGTGTAGTCGTCCTGTGACATAAGGTCGGTCGATGTTGCCGTCAAAGAAGTCGATGACGACGATTTCACCGATACGTGGCAGGAAGCGTGCCCCGTAGCCTTCGCCTGCCCATGGGGTCAGGACATCCACCCATGCTGAATCGGTATCGTTGTCGTTACTGCCTGCGCCGCCATCGTGTTGGTGGTCGTCATTTCGAGTGAACAGAAAGCGGACTTTGATTCTGCCCCATTCATCAACATGGATTTCTTCACCTGATGGTCCTACCACTTTGGCGCGTTGTGGATGGGCTGCTGGGCGGTGTTGTAGGGGTTGGTATTCGGGTACGGTTTTGATGCTGCGACGTTGTAGCGTCAGTTGGTTGGCTTGGCGTTCTGCTGAGTTGGTATTGTTATTTTGCCACTGACTTTGATCGATCAAGCTTTGGATTTGTTGGTTTAAGTCTTTGGGTAGGTTGTTTTGGTTGTAGTAGTTTTTAGCGATGATCAGAAATTCTTGGTCTGATCCGCTGTGTTGGTCGATCTCTGGGTGTTCGTTCAGTTTAAACCAGTAGCCCACTTGGCTATCGCGTACGGTGGTATGGGCAATAAATTGTTTGGCTTGGGCATCGTGGTAGTGGCTGAGGTTTTGGTTGAGTTTTTCAATTTGGTTGTTGCCTGATGCGGTTGCGCCATCTTCGCCTTTGAGGTCTTGCATCCATGCTGGGGTGAAGTGCCATGCGTCTTCGAGTCCCAAGCTGGCATTGTCGTGTTGTTCGCTATGCCGATGTTTGCTTTGTACACTGCCTGCCCCATCTTCTTGTTCTAAGGCATCGGCTTGCCAGCGTTGGATATGCACTGCGGTGGGTTGTAGAGAGCGTTCCGCAATGAGGCTGGTCATGCTGTCGTATTGTTCGGTGGCACTGCTGCGGTGGTAGCGGATGTTTCTTCGTGCAAGGGCTTGGTATTGGTTGTTGTCATCGATCAAGCGGAGTTTTTGGGCTTGGATCGGGCTATTGCTGTTGGCAACGTTGAGTTGGGCTTCGTCGATGAGCCAGTTGATACCTTCGCTTCTGAGCAGTCGTGTAATGAAATCATAGTCGCTTTCATTGGCTTGCATCACAAAGGGTCGGACATCGTAGTCTTGTGTCACGCCGCTGATATCAAGTGTAAGACTGGATGCGAATAAGGGGCTGCGTTGTTGCCATTCTTTAAAAAGGGTTTGAATAATATCCAACACGGTTTTATTCATAAACACGCGGCTGTTACGGCGTTTGTGCCACAGTGCAGTGGCATCTTGGAGTTTAAGTTTATATAGGGTCAGTGAACCGTCACTTTGTCCTTGCACAGCTTCGGTAATAATACCTGTGGTTCTAAATAAAGTGCCTGTGTCGGTCACTTGATCAACGGCGACCTGAGAGCCAATGAATTGTTTTAGTGGGATGGTGGCATTGGTTGATAAGCAAATCAGTTCCGCAGTTACGCCCTGATTAATGGCATGCTGACCTTGTATTTTTTGTAGAAACACTTCTGTGTTGAGCGCTTGATTGGCAAATTGAATATGAATGGCGCGTTTTTGGGCAGTTAAGCCAAGTTGTTCTAAAGCAAACTGAATCGTGTTAAGCATACTTTTTATTGAGTTCTTTTAAACTTGACGCGCATTTTACAGAAAAAATTAACCACATGCTCAGACGGTTTTGTCTATTTATGACAAATTTTGTCTCATTTTATTGCAGCTTTATGTTTTAGCCATTATTCATTGATACAGACGGTAAAGAAATTGTTCACAACCTCTAAATATCGTTAATAAGTTTAAAGAACAATAAAAAAATGCTCCTTAATATTTAGGAGCATTTTTTAGACAATCGGTTTACACAAATCGAATCGGTTTAAACTCAGGTTCATTTTTGTGATGGTCATCATCACATTCCTCGCCTTCTTCTTTTGTACCACGGTCGATATAACCACTACGCTGCTCTTCTGGAAGGTTTTCCATTTCCCACGCATAAACGGCTTGCATACAAATTTCGCGCTGCTCTTTGGTCAAAGCAATACCATTTGGCCATTTACCAATTTCAACGGCAGTTCTTAGACGCTCAACAATCTCAGGATTTAAAATAGCGAGCATTTGTTCAATATTCATGAGTCGTCCTGCTGAAAAGATTCAAAGTCTTGGTTCCACCCCAATTTGGTACGACATGCCATATAAAAGTCATAACCGGGCGGATGTAATAGGCTAAGTTTAAACGGATGTTTGCGAATATGCACACTATCCCCAACATTTAGTGCAACACTGTGTTGACCATCGGCGCTCACCATTGGTAAAACACGATTTTCTCGAATAACGATTTTAATCTCACTTTGCCCACCGACAACGATTGGACGAGAGGATAATGTATGCGGGTGCATCGGTACTAAAGCAATTGCATCCATACTCGGGTGTACAATTGGTCCGCCACCTGAAAGTGAATATGCAGTTGAACCTGTAGGGGTCGCAACAATTAAACCATCACTGTGCTGACGATAGACATATTGACCATCGATATTCAGCTCAAAATCAATCATGTGAACCGATTTGCCAGAATGCAAAACCACGTCATTTAATGCAATCGCATCATAAATCGTTTCACCGTTGGTACGAACTTCCATTTCCAGTAAAAAACGGCGATCTAATTGAAATTGACCTTGTAGAACTTGATCAAGTTTAAAAATCGCTTCAGCAGGTTTGATATCAGTTAAGAAGCCTAATCGACCACGGTTAATCCCAATGACTGGCGTATTATGTCGAACTAGTGCACGAGCAGCATGTAACAGCGACCCATCTCCACCCACTACGATCACTAAATCGACCACCTCACCAAGCAGGTTGCGGCTTACGGTCTGCCCATGGCTATAAGGTACAAGTTTAGATGTTTCCTGATCAAAAACAGGATTTAAACCCAAAGTGATCAAATGATCATGGATTAAACATAACGTTTCTACAACAGAATATTTATCTGGTCGCCCAATTAGACCAATATTTCGAAAGGATTTATGTGAAATTTGCACGAAAAATTTGGCTCCGCTGCGATTCCTGCCTATCATATCACTAACAATCAATGTTGCGTTGATGATTGATTAAAAAGTATAAAAATGTCTATTGCTTATTTTTATACGATGAATATCAATAGTTTCTGAATTTTTTTATTGCATGTTGCTATTTATTCACAGTTTTATGATTGCAAATTACTGATAAGCTATCGCATCATTACCCCCATTGTTTTGGTTTTAACGCAAATCTATGAAGTGTGAACGTGGTATTGGTTTTATAACACTAATTTTTTCAATTTTAGTGATTGGTATTTTTGTTGCCTTTAGCATCTATCTGATTCGATTGGATAGTATTATTCGCAATAAATTTGAAGGCCAGCGCTGGGACATCCCTGCTAAGGTTTTTGCTCGCCCATTAGAAATTTATGCGAATGCACCTATTACTCAAGAAAATTTCATCCAAGAATTGAAATTACTGGGTTATAAAAACACGTCAAACTATGAAAAATCAGGTAGCTATGTTACACAAGGCAACCAGATGTATGTGCATACCCGTGGTTTTGACTATGGTGACAGTACTGAACCTGAACAGGTACTAGAAATTGGTTTCTCAAGTGATCGTGTTGGAGATATCCGTTCGACTAAGCCCTCGAGTACAGGGATCGCTCGTTTAGAACCACTATTGATCGGCGGTATTTATCCGCAACACAATGAAGATCGCGTACTGATCAAATTAGATAAAGTACCAAAAACATTGATCGAAGCATTGATTTCGACGGAAGATCGTAACTTTTATAATCATCATGGTGTTTCTGTCAGAGGAACAGCACGTGCTCTGGTCAGTAATGCGACAGGAGGTCGACGCCAAGGTGGTTCGACTTTAACACAACAATTGGTGAAGAACTTTTATCTTTCCCCTGAAAAAACCCTTAAACGTAAAGTCAATGAAGCCCTGATGGCTTTATTAATTGAGTTTCACTACAGCAAAGATGAAATTCTTGAAACCTATCTGAATGAAGTAAATTTAGGTCAAAATGGCAATTATTCAATTAATGGCTATGGTCTCGCTTCACAATTTTATTTTGGCTTGCCATTACGTGAGCTTAATACTTCACAACAAGCGTTCTTGGTTGGTCTAGTACAAGGTCCATCGTTATATAATCCTTGGCGCAACCCTGAAAATGCAAAAAAACGTCGTGATGTCGTGTTAAATAACATGTTGGTCATGGGTTATCTAACAGAATCTGAATATCAAGACGAAATCGCCCGTCCTTTAAATGTAATTAGTAAACCTACGATTGGACCTGCAAAATTCCCTGATTTCCTTGATATTGTACGTCGCCAATTGCGAACAGAATATCAAGAAAGTGATATCACCAATCAAGGTTTAAGAATTTTCACGACCTTAGACCCGATTGCACAAACCAAAGTTCAAAACGTGTTTAAAAATTCGGTCGAGCGTTTAGCACAAAGAAACCCAGCACGTTTGAAGAATTTGCAAGGTGCTGTTTTAGTGGCACACCCTGAAAATGGTGAACTGATTGCAGCAGTGGGTTCAACACAGGATTTTACCGGTTTTAACCGAACACTTGATGCGAAACGTCAGGTGGGTTCACTCTTGAAACCCGTCATTTATCTCAATGCCATTGAATCTGGTCGCTATACTTGGGCGAGTCCGATTGAAGATACTGCGGTAAATATTCCAATTGATGGCGGTAAAGGTTGGTCACCAAAGAACTATAGTGGTAATGAAAATGGAATTGTGCCGATGCAACAAGCTTTGGCAAATTCGTATAACCTCTCTACCGTGCGCTTAGCAAATGAGTTTGGTCTATCGACATTTAGCAATAAGTTAAAGCAATTTGGTGTCAGCTCAGATATCCCAGCATATCCATCCATTTATTTGGGTGCAGTCAATATGTCACCGATGGAAGTGCTAGGCATTTATGGTAACTTTGCAACAGGTGGCTTTAAATATCCACCACGCTCTATCCGTACTGTGGTCGATGCGCAAGGACGTTTACTCGATCGTTATGGTTTAAATGTTCAACAAACCATCGACCCAGCCGCCGCGTATATTTTAAACTATGGTTTACAGCAAGTAATGCGCTCAGGTACAGGTAGATCGGCCTACAGTAGCTTACCTGAATCATTAAATCTTGCTGGCAAATCAGGTACCACAAACGATACCCGAGACTCTTGGTTTGCAGGTTATTCAGGCAATCATGTTGCGGTTGTATGGTTAGGTCTAGACGATAACAAAGTAACGGGCTTAACAGGTTCTTCAGGTGCATTGCCAGTTTGGACCAATGTCATGAAACAACTGCGCCAAGAACCTGTCAACTTGCGTCAAACTGACAATGTACAATGGCAATGGATTGATCGTACCAGTGGTGATTTATCTGCTCAAGGCTGTGAAGGTGCCATGTATATTCCACTGCTTCGTCAAACTGTACCACGCCGTGCAACACTATGCGGTCAATCGCATTACGAAGTTGAGCCGACCTATATGCCTCAAAATGATGGAACAACTGATGATGACAGCATCAGTAATTACATTCGTGAAACTGAAAACCAAATGGATACTGACTTATCCAATCACACCTCTACACGCGTTATTTCTAGCGGTAGTTATAACGGTGAGAACTAATCTAAAAGGATGATTGGACATGATTAAGAAAGCAACGTTTGCTATTGGGATACTGGTACTCACTGGTTGTACGACAACACCAGAGCGCCCAGCACCTCAAACACCACCGCCGAAGGCAACTGATAGCCAGAAGAAGGTTACGCCACCTTCTTCTGGCGTCAAAATCACGCCTTATGAGCAAAAAGAGATTAAACGACAAACTGTTCCAGTTATCGTTGTACCTGAACAGAAAGTTCAACAAAAATTTAGTAATGACGGCTCTCAGCTACCGGCTTTTAGAACGCTAATGCAAAAAACCCAAACAGCGTATAAGCAAAAGCAATTTGCGGATGCAGAACGTTTTGCACTTCAAGCGCAACGCATCGCACCACAAGCTGCGGAAACCTATTTATATTTGGGATTAATCGCGGATCAGCGTAAACAGTATGCCAATGCAGAAGCACTGGCTCGCCGTGGTTTAAGTTATGCTCAAAGCAATAACATGAAGAAGCAACTCTGGTTAATCGTGTTGCGTGCCAGCGAAGCACGCAACCACCCTGTAAAAGCCCAAGAAGCGAGAAGAGCGATTCAGGCGCTTTAAGCAGCGATTCAATTTATTGATTCAAACTGGCGAATTCCAGCAAGCCCATAAGCATTATGTTTTTGGGCTTTTTCTAAATCTTCGGGCGCAACACCACCCAAAGCAAACACTGGAATATCACTATTTTTGGCTAACTGCTCAAAACCACTCCACCCTAACACTTTCGCATCAGGGTGCGTATCCGTTGAATTTACAGCGCTTAAGAACACCGCATCACAACCAATTTGCTGAGCATGTTGTAAAGACACCGCATCGTGACAAGCAGCAATCAAACGCTTTCCGATAGGTAATTCAGCTTTTTTTAAACTCAATAATTGTGATTGTTTTAGATGAATCGTTTGTATTTTAGTTAGAATGACGGCATCCAACTGCTGCCAAATATCAAAATTCAGGATTAATTTTGCAAGTTGCTCATCCGATAAAGCCAATAATTGCGCTTCAATTTGATCAACATCTTGCGGCTGTATACGCCAATACAACAAACAATCACTTTCAGGCATCGCAGTTAATTGTTCACTGATTTTAATCAAATGTGGCCACACTAACCTTTGAATTATCGCAGCATTTGCTTTTGGAAAGTTGAGATCTGATAACTGATCTCGACTATACCAAGTCCATGGTTGATGAATCAGATCAAGTAGCTCATCAGGGACATATGCATGAAATAAATGTAAATGAACAATCACATCCTCATATTCATGTCTTATCACATCAAAAACATGCCAGTTTTTTATGCCTATGCCGACTTCTTCGTATATTTCACGACGACATGCTTGCTCAGGTGTTTCACCCGCTTCAACTTTACCACCAGGGAGCTCATGTTTATTGCCTTGATGTTGATTTTCCTGTCGCCATCCCACCAACACTTTTGACCTATGTAATAAAATTGCGATCGCAACCTCAATTGTATTCTTTGACATCAAAGTCTTATATCCCTCATCTATATGCAGCAATTTTAAGTAATTTGTTAAGCCTTTCACACTTGCAAAATAAAAATAATAAATGATTTTGTAAATAGTCAAAAATTTACGTTGACAGGCTTATTCGATAATGATTATCATTTAAAACATTAAAAGACATACCACGGAGTATAACAAATGAACGCACCATTCAGCCTTTTTACACGCAGCACAGATTCAGCACAATCATTACCAATGCTGCACTCGAACAACCTTTTTGCCTTAGGACGTGAAATACGCATCATGCATGCTGGAGAAGAATATCGCTTACGCTTGACTCGAAATAATCGCCTGATTTTAACCAAGTAATATAATAAAAATCAGAGAATAAAAAAACGTGGGAATAGCAGTATGTCAGCGCGTACTGCTTTTTTTTGCTTGAAATAATAGTATTAATTTAAAGGAACAACTCTCAGCACTTCCTCTAAAGTCGTTACACCCTCTATGACTTTGCGTGCCCCCGCGATTCTTAAAGGTTCAACCCCTTCTTTTTTCGCTTGAGCTTTCAAATCATTTAATGTGCCATTTGCACTAATCTGTGTTTTCAACTCCAAACTTACAGGCATAAACTCATAAATACCCACTCGCCCTTTATAGCCAGTCTGGCGGCATACCTCACAACCGACAGCTTTATACATGGTCGCTGGCATATCCATAATATAGTCGAATGTTAAGTGTTCCCATTCCTGCTCATTGATTGCGGTTTCTTGTTTGCAGTGTGGACACAGTTGACGCACTAAACGCTGTGCAAGCACACCAAGAATCGTGGCTGCGGTTAAGAATGGCTGTACACCCAAATCATGTAAGCGGGTTAAGCTTGATGGTGCATCATTGGTATGTAGTGTTGATAATACCAAATGCCCGGTTAATGCAGCTTGAATTGCCATATTGGCGGTATCATGGTCACGAATTTCCCCGACCATAATAATATCGGGGTCTTGACGCATTAGGGCACGAACCCCATCGGCAAAGCCCAGTTCAATATTGGGATTTACCTGCATTTGGTTAAAGCTCGGCTCAAGCATTTCAATCGGGTCTTCAATGGTACAGACATTGACTTGTTCGGTTGCAAGCTGTTTGAGAGAAGAATACAGCGTCGTGGTTTTACCTGAGCCTGTAGGCCCCGTCACCAAGATAATACCGTGACTGTGCTGTGTGAGTTGCTGCCAACTTTGTAATAAATGCCCCTCAAAACCCAATTGCTGAAAACTGCGAACCAAGACTTCTGGATCAAAAATCCGCATCACCAACTTTTCGCCAAATGCAGTAGGCAAAGTTGAAAGACGGAGTTCAGTTTCTTGCCCTTTCGGTGTTCGTGTTTTTAAACGGCCATCTTGAGGTTTTCGTTTTTCAGCGACATTCATTCGCCCTAAGATTTTGATACGCGAAATCACGGCGGTCAGTGTATTTGCAGGCATATTATAAATGGTGTGCAAAACCCCATCGATACGAAAACGCACCTTGCCTTTGTCTTTTCTTGGTTCTAAGTGAATATCGCTCGCGCCCTGTTCAAAGGCAAATTGCAGCACCCAATCCACCAGCTTGACAATATGTTGATCATTCGCATCAGGGGTTTGCGTATCCCCTAACTGTAATAGCGCCTCTACGCCTTTATTATCACGATCAAAAGCGCTGGTATTTTGTGACGAATTTACAGCACGACTGACTTGATAATATTCGTGTAAATATCGTTGTAGTTGTTCAGGATTTAATAAAACTCGCTCAATCTTTTTAGGCGCCAAACTACGCTGTAAGTTATTTTCCCATTCCGATGTAAAGGGCTGATCCGTACCAATCAAAATACGATCAGCATGTACTTCAACAGCCAAAATATCATTTCTAACAGCGAATTCTTGCGACATCACACTGGTTAAAGCAGCAACATCCGCTTTTAATGGATCAATCACAAACATGGGCAAAGCCGCTTTTTCCGCCAACCACTGACACAAACGATGCAGAGTTAGCGTTGCAGCAGGACTTAACTGATCTTTTAAATTAAAATTGGCAATCCATTGTAAGGGATGCCATTTCAATTGTTCTTTTTGACGATGTGTGGTTTGGATTAACAACTTATCTCGTTCAGTAATACGACCATCTTTTTGCAGTTGCTCTAAGCACCAAGTCACATCAATCGTAAAAGAAAAGTTCGTAAATTTTGCCTCAGCTTGCATGACCGTAATTTCCCCAAATTTATGAATCATTTATATTTTTAAATTAAATTATATTGGACTGCTCTACACTCACCACTGTGACATTCTTTTCATCGACTGTAAAACGAATATTCAAGTGAGCGAAACACATCCCATACACCCGCTCAGTATCTTCTTGATACGCTGGACGAGGATCTAAAGATAACACTTGTTCAAGTTCATCCAATATCTTTTTATCTAGAATAGCCTGATTTAACAGTTGTTTTTGCTGTAGCGAAGCAGTTTCTGCCCAAATGACATTCTTACGGATCGGCTCATCTTGTGCATAACCACTGATCGAGTCTTCAATTGCATCTGAATATTGAATATAAGGTTTAATATCAAAAATTGGGGTGCCATGTAATAAATCACTACCTGTGACGTACAAACGAATCACTTTGCCGTGCTTTTCAACACGAAGAAAACGAACCACAGACAAACCGATTGGCGATGGCCGATACATACTTCTGGTCGCAAAAACACCTATTTTTTGGTTGCCCCCGAGACGCGGCGGACGGACTTGTGCACGAAATTTAGCCGTTTGATTCGGAGCACTATCATTTTGTTTATTTTCATGAAACTGCCACAGCAACCACAAATGACTAAAGTCATCTATGCCCTCAAATGCCAAAATCTCATTATAAGGTTCAACCATCTCTATGTACGACTCGATTTGCACCAAGTTCGGCTGCCTTGGGATGCCAAATTTCTCACGATAAGGAGAATGCATATAACCGATTATCGGCATCATTACAGAGTTACTCATCACTTTTTCTGATAAACACAATTAAATATATTCAGTTTATCGAGAATGATTTTAGATTAGAATAGCAATCTGTTTCTTTTATATGTGATCGAGACCTTTAATGGCTGCTTTTAACGTTGAACGCATTACTCATGTTCACCACTGGAATGACACTCTTTTCAGCTTTAAAACAACACGCGATACGAGCCTACGTTTTAAAAATGGTCAGTTCGTGATGATCGGACTTGAAGTGAATGGCAAGCCTTTAATGCGTGCTTATTCGATCGCAAGTGCGAATTATGAAGAAGAGTTAGAATTCTTCTCAATTAAAGTCCAAGACGGTCCATTGACCTCGATCTTACAAAAAGTACAAGTGGGCGATGAAATCCTGATTTCTAAAAAACCAACAGGTACTTTAGTACACGATGATTTGCTACCAGGTAAAAATTTATATCTTTTATCTTCTGGTACTGGACTTGCGCCATTCCTTTCTCTGCTTCGTGATCCAGAAACTTACGAAAAGTTTGAGAAAGTGATCATGGTACATGGTACGCGTTATATTTCAGAACTTGCTTACCAAGACTTAATCTTAAATGAGCTTCCGAATCACGAGTTCTTTGAAGAGTTAGGCATCAAAGACAAATTGATTTATTACCCAACCGTAACACGCGAACCGTTCCACACTCAAGGTCGTGTAACTACAGCGATTGAGACTGGTGAACTGTTTGAAAAAATCGGTTTACCTCGTTTTAATCGTGAAACTGACCGTGCAATGCTATGTGGTAGTCCAGCTTTCCTAAAAGATGTGGCTGCGCTACTTGATCAGCATGGTTTAGTCGAATCACCACGTATGGGTGTTATGGGCGATTATGTGATCGAACGTGCATTTGTTGAAAAGTAATTTTCAGATGAGATCTAAAAGAAACCGAGTCAATTGACTCGGTTTCTTTTATTTAGCTTAAATTCATGAAAAATAAAAAATCAGTTAAAAATGATGACTTAGGCTGCATCCAAAGTAATTAATCGTTCAATATAAGACCAACATTCTTCAATTTCAGTATGATCTTTGCTTACTTTTGCATAAGCTGTCATGCCATCTAAAATATTTATATACATAGATGTCATTACATGCGGTTGGTCAACCTTTGCCTTTTCGAACAAATCCTCAAGCAATCCCATTAACCATTCTCTATACGCCACAATTGGACCGATAATGGATGGGTATTGTTGTAAGATTTCCAGTGATGCTTTTTGAAACATGCATCCATGAAAGTCATCGGAATTGAACCAACCTAAGTGCCAAAAATAGACGGCTTTAATTTTACCCAAGTAATCATCTTCTTTGAGTAAGTTAATTTCTTGCTCAATCGCTTCTTGAATACTTTTATTTCTTCGAGATAAACACTCCTCGATCAAATTTTCTTTGGAAGGAAAGTATTTATAGAACGTCATTTTTGCAACGTTGGATTCAGCAATAATTCGATCTACGCCTACCGAACTGAAACTATGACGATTAAAGAGGTTTAGAGCCGTTGCAATAATATCTTCTTTTTTTGACATATTATTATCCTTTTTAGAATTCTTTAAAAAAAATTAATGTATTATTTAGGCATGGTTTATAAGCTGGACAATTCTGGCAACCATGCTTTTTCATATTATTTTAAGATCATTACAGAAAATATAAGTTTTTCCTTATTACCTCTCTTATAAATTAAGCAAAAATGAGGTTATAAACAAGCTGATTTGTAAAAAAATCTTTCTATTTCTAAAAAAATTAAAATATATTGTGCATTAATTCACCTTTTAGTGCAATTTTGATTAATTATCAACCTAAATTGAGATTATTTAGCTTATTGAAAAAATTGATTTCACAAAAAATTCATCTTATATTTAATTTATCCAATAAAAATATCTTTGGTTGGGCCAATAGTTATATTCATAAGCAACCAAAAAAATCGAACTATACCATTGGAAAAGCAATAATATTTATTAATTCATTGAGTAAAAAACTATGCCAAAAAAATTTGAAAACTTTGACAACCCTAGACAGAAAGCTATAGACGGAATGAAAAATAGTATTTCTGCCGATGCATGGAACAACAATTTGAATTTTCTGAAGACATTAAGAGCAGAAATTTCAAATCATCCAGTATCTAAACATCCTGCAATCCAACTTCTAAATGACGGTTTAATTGATAAGGAGACCTTAAAACACATTCATTTAGAATATCGCCATGCAATCGTACAGGTATTTACCGATGCTTTGCTAATGGCGCAATTCCAAACAAAACAATTAGAACCTCGACTATTATCTGGTTCCAAAATGTATCCTCGTTTTTTATTAAATCTTAATATATTAGATGAGTTTGGTTTCCGCCCTGCACTCGATAAAGATGAATATTATTCTGGAAATCCAGAATATGCACATTATCCATTATTTGAAGACGTCCTTGATGATTTTGAATTAACTGAAGCGGAACGCAATAACTATTTACCTTCAATCATCGCGCAAAAAGTTCGTGCATATCTAGAAAACTCTTTTGATTGCTATCGTTCAGTTACTGCACTGTTGGCTGTGGCAGAAGAAGAAGTGATTTTATTTAGTCCTGCCTTGCGCCAAGCAACCCATTCGGTTGGCTTTGATGTGAGCAGCGGATATTATCACGTGCATGGTGTATCGCATGATGCAACATCTGAAGCCGCAGACGATGATCATGAGGATGATTTATGGTTTGTCCTTGCTCAAGCATGTACTGAAGCCGACTATGCATCTATTCGTAAAATTTGTTTTGAGTACTGTGATTTATGGCAACAATTTTGGGATGAACAAATTGTGAGCTATCAATATGAAGCGAACAGAAAGTTAGCTTAAATATAAAATCAATCAAAGGTCATCTCCATATTTTTCATGGAAAATGACCTTTAAATTTTAATTAAAATATCAGTGATCGATGTGCTGCCACACCCGCCATTGTTCCATCCCCAACAGCAAGTGACACAGAACCACCCAATCTAGCCACATCACCGCAGGCAAAAACACCAGCCACGGATGTTTCTTTTAGCGCATTGGTCTTAATCACCTCACCCATTACATTTTTCTCTATTTCACAGCCTAAATGTGCTATCCAGTCTTGTGAAATTAAACATTGAGTTGTGACAAAAATACCATCCATTGAAAGATGCTCTTCATTTTCAAGAATAATCTCACTTTGTCCCACGATTTCCTTAATGATTCGTTGTTCAATAATGACACCGCGCTCAATAAGTTGTGCTTGTATTTCTGCCTCGATTTTTTGTCCATTTAAAAAGAAAGTCACACTCCCCCATTCAGGCAACATCATTGCCATGTGCGCAGCATTTTCTGAGCTGGCAATAAGACCAATACGTCCTTGGTTGAGTTCATAGCCATGACAATAAGGACAATGAAAAATACTTTTGCCCCAACGCTCCGCAAGTCCTTTGATTTCAGGTGGTTGATCTTTCACACCTGTTGCTACAATGATCTTTTTAGCGCTGACTGCATGTGTTCCATCAATACAAAGATGGAAGTTATCTTCTTTCCGTTCAATCCGTTTGACGAATCCATCCATCCAATCTACAGTTTTATACTGAAGTAATTGTTGCTTTCCGATCTGAGCTATTTCACTCGCTGCAGTACCATCTTGCGTGAGAAATCCATGTGAATGATCTGCAAAACGATTTCTGCGCTGCCCTGCATCGATGACCACCACACGCCTTCTCGCTCGTCCTAAAGGTAACGCTGCCGCTAAGCCCGCATAACTCCCTCCAATGATTGCAACATCATAATTCATTTCAACACCATTAAGTAACTTTTAAAGTTACATTAATACTTTTCATTTATATTTGCAACTTTTAATGTTACATTAATAATCCATTTCAACATTTGATTTTTTATCTTATGCGTATCGACAGCAAGCTTTCTCGTATGCTTCATGTACTGCTTCACATGGCCAGACAGAATAAAATTTTTACTTCGGAAGAGATCGCCAATATGCTATCAACCAATGCAGTGGTCGTTAGACGCACGATGGCTGGATTGAAAACCGCTGGTTTTATCCAATCAGAAAAAGGACCTAAGGGTGGTTGGCATCTTATCGCCGATTTAGAGAAAATTACTTTACTAGATATTTATAATGCAGTGGGTGAGCCAACAATTTTTGCTATGGGTAATGAAAGACAAAATCCAGAGTGTGGTGTCGAACGTGTTGTAAATGCAGCCTTAGAAGATGCAATGCAACAGGCACAAAATATTCTTTTAGCAAAATTAAAAGCAACGACACTTGCTGACCTTGCATACGAGTTTGATCAACTTTATCAAGCAAAAATGCACGACCACCATGCAGTAAAATCTTAATAACGGCATATTCAAGGTTTTTCACAGGATTCGCTTACTTTGCGATCATGTAATTTATTAAAGAGCAGCCTGATAAATTGCGATACAATTCAACTTTATTTATAAATGACGGCGATATGTTTTCACAACTCGATATCAATCTATTGGTTCTGCTCATCTTACTCGCTGTTGGTGTTTTTAGTCATAATACTGCGGTGACGATAGCAACTGGGGTACTGATACTGGTAAAACTCACACCGTTAGAACAATTTTTCCCTTATATCCAACAACATGGCTTAAACATTGGAATTATTATTCTCACTATCGGCGTGCTTGCGCCTATCGCTAGCGGGAAAATAAGTGGCGAAAATATTTTAAAATCTTTTATCAGTGTGAAGTCTTTAATCGCCATTGCTATCGGATTATTGGTTGCATGGCTGGGAGGCCGTGGTATGAAACTCATGACCAGCCAACCCGATGTCATCGCAGGCTTATTGATCGGAACTGTCGCTGGTGTTGCGTTACTGAGAGGCGTTCCTGTTGGTCCACTTATCGCCGCAGGGATTTTATCTGTTTTTATTGGGAAATCTTAATCTTCGTCGTACATCCATTTTGATAGAAAACAGTCTAATAGGTAGCGTAGAAAAGTTAATTTCATTGACTACATATTCAACAGACGCTTGTTTTAACTATTTTTCATAATAAACAGCTCGCTTCTGCGAAAATTTTTCTAGTTGCTTTAAAAAGCCCTCAAAATAATTCTTTTCTTTATCTTCAGAACGATAGCCAGCATATAAGGTACGTCTTAGCCCTTGAGGTGAAACGCAATCCAAACGACGACTGACCACCCAACCTTTTTGCTCATATTCATTGACCACCCAATCAGGCAAAGCAGCGATCCCTCGCCCACTGGCAACGAGCTGAATTAACATCTGCGTCAAATCGGTGGTTCGAATATGCTTAGGTTGAATATTTGCAGGAATGAACAAATGCGCCATGATGTCCAAACGATGTTTATCGACTGGATAAGTGATTAAGGTTTCTTCTGCCAAATCTTGTACAGAAACATGTTCTGCGCGAACAAAAGGATGTGTGTTAGATAACACCAAGCGTGACTCATATTCAAAGATTGGGAAATACGCGATCCCCTTGAGTGCAATCGGATCTGCCGTAATCAATAAATCAAATTCCGCATTTTGGAGTAATTCATGTGGGTTTGATTCAAAGCCTGCGGCAAAATCCAAGTCAACATCGGGATATTGGTGACGATATTGATTTAACAAAGGCATCAACCAATCAAAACAACTATGACACTCAGATGAGAAGATGATCCGCCCTGTTTGCCCATGTACGATACGTGCAATATCGGTTTGGGTAATTTGCACCTGCGGCAATACATCATCTGCAAGTTTGAGCAAGCGTTCTCCAACATTAGAAAATGTCACTGGGCGGCTACGGCGATTGACCACTTCAATACCATACCAGTGATCAAGCTCTTTGAGTTGATGCGAAATTGCCGAAGGCGTAAGACATAAATCTGCTGCGGCTGCAACCAATGAACCATGCTCTCTTAAAGCAGTCAGTGTTTTTAAATGACGAAGTTCTAGCACGATACGAACCAAAAATTGAATTTAATTCATCTTAACATGAAATTAATGAGCTTGTCTCAACATGAATTTTACCTCGTTATTCTTAAGTAAAATGAATTTTAATAATCTTAAAAAGTTGAATGCATATTCTGTCGATTCAAGCGCATATACTGAGCTATCCGAAACCTTCAAGCGTATTTTTAATTAGAAAAATTCAGTTCAACCTGAGAATATTTCACTTAATTCAAATTCAAGACGATCAGAAAGCTTTTACAATAGGAGATTATTCACTTATTTATCTTTGTTTGCCATGTCTCTTGAACGCCAAAAGCTTACACTGCCTGAAGGTCACGATAAATTATTATTACATTCATGCTGCGCACCTTGTTCAGGTGAAGTCATGGAAACATTAATCGAATCTGGTATCGACTTTTCGATCTTTTTTTATAATCCCAACATCCATCCAGTCAAAGAATATTTGATTCGTAAAGAAGAAAATATTCGTTTTGCAGAAAAGCATAATATTCCGTTTATTGACTGTGACTACGATACCGACAATTGGTTTGCACGCGCCAAAGGTATGGAAGACGAACCTGAGAAAGGCATTCGCTGTACCATGTGTTTTGATATGCGCTTTGAAAGAACTGCACTGTATGCCCATGAACATGGCTTTGGCTTAATTAGTAGTTCGTTGGGTATTTCGCGTTGGAAGAATATGCAGCAAATTAACGACTGTGGTCTTCGAGCCGCATCTCATTATCCCGAAATGCAATATTGGGACTATAACTGGCGTAAAAACGGTGGTGCTGTCAGGATGCTGGAAGTCAGTAAACGTGAAGAATTCTATCAGCAAGAGTATTGTGGCTGTGTTTATTCACTCAGAGATACCAATCGCTGGCGTATGGGCAATGGACGCGATCGCATCAAACTCGGCGTAAAATTCTATAGCAACGCGATGGATGATGAACACAATGAATCAACTTGATGAATAAAACGAAAAGCGGGAAAAGTTTAACTAAAAAAAGGCTAATCCATTCTAAAGATTAGCCTTTCCATTTCTTAATTTACAGACAAACTAATAATGCTATAGAACTGATTATTTGGTTTTTTCTTGCTATCAACCGACTCTGTAACTTCGACTAAATATTCCCCTGCACTTGGGAAAACTAAATCCACTGTACCATCTGTATTTGCTTTTATGGTTTTCGCTTGTTCGTCCGTTGCACCTTTAGCGCGAAGCACAACTTCAGCATTTGCTAAAGGCTGATTCGCTTTCGCAACCTTTACTTTCGCCGTCTGATTCGCTTTTAACTCATTTGGATGAGTTAAAAACTCAACTTGAATCGGCGCTGCAGTTGACTGTACAGGTGAACTTTTCTCTTTTGTGATATAGGTAAATAATGACCATTCACGCGTCACTTCAACTGGGGCAATTTTCTTGCCTTTTAAATCAGCAGGAATCAGATAATCCCGTTCAGCTTTTGCTGGTGCTTTGTCTTCCGCTAAATCAAAAAATAATTTCCATTCTTTTTGGTCTTGCACATACTTTAATGGATAGCTTGCTTTGGTTTGTACGCTATAAGTACCCGCTTCAGGTAATTTCAAATCAAATACTGTAGTAGAACCAAGTTTCGAATCTGGCTCTATCGTACTTTTAACTTGTTTTGGATTTGTGATTTCAAACTTAGGACTTTTTAGCGCATATTCACTGTTCAAGGCTTCTTCAGCATAACCTGCTAAAATTGCGACTTGGGTATTTGTCGTTTGATATGCAACAGGTGCAACATAAGGCTCGTGTGCAGCACTATAACCTGAGATTAAAGCCAATGACGCAATCAATAATTTTTTCACAGTTGTTTCCCATCCATTCATCCACATACTCATTGATTAAGTGTAGTGGTTCAGCCAATTAGTCTATGAAATGCATTATACATAAATGAAAATAATTATCATAAAGATTTAGTATTACTATTTTGATCGACTATTTCATTGTTAGGTTGCATATATAAAATTTGTGTTCTTTTTCACATTTCTGTGATCTGCTCGATATAATATCGTCGCTTTATATGTTTCGAGATCGTATGTCTTCCCCAAGCTCTCCCTCTCTTTCTTCCCCGTCAAAAAACTATTCTTTATTTCTGGTGATTTTTTCACTTGCGATTGGTAGTTTTTGTATTGGCACAACTGAATTTGTTGCAATGGGACTGATCCAAGAAATAGCCACAGATTTAAATGTCAGTGTTCCCCATGCAGGCTATTTCATCAGTGCTTATGCGCTCGGCGTGATGGTTGGTGCACCCATTATTGCGATCTTAGGCGCTAAAGTCCCACGTAAAACATTATTGCTAGGTTTAATGCTGTTTTACGGTTTGGCAAATGCAGCTACAGTGTTCGCAACCACATCAGAAACCATGCTCGTTTCACGTTTTATTGCTGGTTTTCCACATGGTGCTTACTTTGGTGTTGCTGCGCTAGTCGCAGCCGAGTTAGCAGGTAAGCAACGTCGTGCGATTGCAATTGCCCAAGTAATGATGGGTTTAACCATTGCCAATGTGATTGGTGTACCCATCGCAACATGGCTCGGTCAACAATTCGGCTGGAAAACTGGTTTTGAATTTTCTGCTGTCATTGCCTTTATTACCTTGATCGGCATCGGTCTTTTTGTGCCCAATATTCGCCCACAAAAAACGGCAAGTATTCGAGCAGAATTGAAAGGCTTAAAAAATATCAATATGTGGCTCACCCTAGCAGTTGGTGCGATTGGTTTTGGCGGCATGTTTTCCGTTTATAGTTACGTCTCCCCAATCCTCACTGAATATACACATGCCGATATTTCCGTTGTTCCAATTGCATTGGCGATCTGGGGCGTGGGTATGGTGATTGGTGGCTTGGTTGCTGGTTGGCTCGCAGATCGGCATTTGTTTAAAACCATGATTGGGATTTTAATCAGTTCCGCACTCACCTTCGTGCTCGCCAGTTTTATGATGGCAAATCTATATACGGCTATCGCAGCCTTATTTTTGATTGGTTTTACGGTGATTGGTTTAGGCAGTGCCTTACAAACGCATTTAATGGATATTGCAGGTGATGCACAAACATTAGCTGCATCGTTGAATCACTCAGCCTTCAACCTAGCCAATGCTTTAGGCGCTTTTTTAGGTGGATGGGTACTGAGCCATAATATGGGTTGGTTAGCACCGATTTGGGTGGGGTTCGTACTCAGTTTAGGCGGTTTGGTGATTTTATTAATCGCCTTGGCTTATGCAAAATACACTGATAAAAAAGAATCTGTCGTTGCTTAACGACAGATTCTTCTCAATAGAATACAAGGCGTCATCACTAAATGTTATTTCACAACATCAGCTACTTCTTTTAACATCGCCTGCATACCACCCAAACCATTATTCATTAAATACCAGTTGCTCGAATCCAAATAAACAATATTGCCATTCTTCGCCGCTTTGGATTGATTGACAATATTGTTATTTAACACACGTTTTGCACCCTCTTGATTGCCCGTGATTGCAGCACCACGATCAATTACGAATAAATAGTCTGGATCTTTCTGGGCAATGAACTCATGTGAAATAGCCATCCCATGCAAGCCCACTTTAATCGAAGCATCTGCTGGGGTAAAACCGTATAAATCATGGATATTACCAAACCGTGAACCTGAACCGTAGGCAGCAATCTTGCTATTATTCACCAAGATCACCAATGCAGTTTTACCTTTGGTTTTTGCTTTTAATGCTGCAATGTCTTGCTCCAAGGTTTTTAATTGTTGTTCTGCCTCAGGTTTTTTGCCGACCATTTCTGCAATATTCAAGGTTTGTTGTTTAAACGAATTAAACTGATCGTTGTAATCCACGTCTACAAAATAAGTTGGTGCAATTTGTTTAATCTGATTCACCAGATTTTCCATACGCCCACTCATCAAGATCAACTCAGGCTGACTACCCGCAATTTTTTCCAGATTTGGCTCTTTTACTGTGCCAACATCCAGATATTGACCATCACTAAAGTTTTGTAGCACCGCAGGTAACGGCGTACCTTTGGGTAAAGCAACCACTTTGTCATCTGCCCCAAGTGTATGAATGGTATTCAGGGCGTTGGTATCTAATACCGCAATACGTGACAAAGTAGATGGAATCGAAATCTGACCCGCTTTACTGCTAAAACTCATCATCTCATGTGAATTAGTTGTTCCTTCCTTTGCGGCAGAAGGTTCATTTGAATGACCACATGCAGCCAATACTGCACTCAACATCATGATCGGCAACGTCTTTTTGAACAGCATAACGGACTCCTAACTAATAAAATACAAACCTAATTTGTGTTGCTGAATTTGTTGAATCGGGATATGAAAATCAAAGATCGCTTCTAAAGTTATTTCATTCATGATCTGCTGTGGATGCCCTTGATAGACCAACTCACCATTTTTCATTGCAATAATGTGATCGGCATACACTGAGGCAAAGTTAATATCATGAATCACCACAATGATGGATTTGCCATGATTTTCAGCAAGATCTTTCAGCACACGCATAATTTGCGCAGAATGCTTCATATCTAAGTTGTTCAACGGCTCATCCAATAAGATATATTCGGTGTCCTGTGCCAGAATCATCGCAATGTAGGCACGTTGGCGTTGTCCACCTGACAACTCACTTAGCTGACGATGACGCATCGATTGCAGATCCATATAAGCAATGGAGCGATCAATAATTTCGTGGTCTTGCTTGGTCAAACGCCCCTGTGAATACGGAAAACGACCAAATGCCACCAAATCCTCAATACTCAGACGCAATTCGGTATGATTGGACTGTTTTAAAATCGCCATTTTTTTGGCGATATCCGCACTTTTCATGTCTTGTAAATCCTGACCATCCAGCATGACCTGCCCTTGATCTGCATCAATCAAACGACTCATGATGGAAAGCAGCGTACTTTTACCTGCACCATTGGGTCCAATAAATGCAGTAAATTGACCTTTGGCAATCGTGAGTGAGACATGATTGACGACGCACTGTTGATGATAGCTTTTTCGTAAATTCTTCAGCTCTATTGCCATTTTTTATTTTCCTTCAATAAAATCCAGAAGAAATAAATTCCACCGACAAAGTTGATAATGACGCTCAATGTGGTTTTGAAATTCAGTACATGTAATACGATAAATTGACCGAGCATGAGACAAAGCACACTCACTAAAATAATGCCGATCAGTAAAATATGATGCTGATGGGTTTTAAACAGTTCCAACGTGATATTGAGTACCAATAAACCAAGGAACATCATTGGACCTGCGAGTGCTGTTGCAGATGCAAGTGCAAACACCACTAAAACCAGTAACAACCGACTGGTTTTGTCATAGTCCAGTCCAAGATTTAATGCATGATCTCGTCCCAACGCCATCACATTCAGCTTGTGATAATGTCTAAAACTGTAAAAAAGAATGGGGAGAATTGTCAGTAAAGATAGTGAAACCGTTTCCATTTTCACGACATTAAAACTGGCGAACCCAGCATAAGCGGCAACCTGAAACTCATCAGGATCGAGTAACACCTGAAAAAAGGTCGTCATGTTGTCAAATAGAGTCGAACAAATCAGACCAACCAACAGCAAAAAATAAATATTTTGTTGTGCAACTTTCTGAAAAATGAAGCGATAAAGTAATAAAGCAAAAGTCACCATTAACAACAAACTGATCAAATAATCAGTCACAAAGTTAAGCGACAATAACGTACTCGCACCAAAAAAATAAATAATTGCAGTTTTAGATAATTCGTATAATTTATCCAAACCTAAGGCTTGTGGTGTGACCACGCGATTATTCACAATCGTATGAAAAACCAAAGTTGAAACACCAACAGCAACACCTGCAACGACAATTGCAGCAACCGTTCTTAAACGCAGTCCCAGTGCATACTGCCATGCGATCCCGAGATTCCAACCGAGATATAATCCAATGCTAACCAATACAGCAATCGCAAGCACAACCAGCTTCGTCGTGTTATGCATAACGATACCTCCTGAGTAATAACCACAGGAAGATCACGCTACCGACCACACCCATTATGAGACTGACAGAGACCTCATACGGATAAATCACCACTCGACCAAAAACATCACAAAGCAAGACCAGCAATGCACCAAGCAATGCCGTATGTGAAAGTGTTTTACGAATATGATCGCCTAAATAAAGGCTCACTAGATTTGGTACGATTAAACCGAGAAATGGAATCGCCCCCACCGTAACAATCACCACACCAGTAATCACCGAGATCAGCAGCAAACCTAAAAAAAGTGTCTGTTTATAATTTAAGCCTAGATTCGTTGCAAAATCCTCACCTAAACCCGCCAACACAAAACGATTGGCAAATATATAAATCAGTACCAGTACAGGAATACTTAAATAGATCAATTCATATTGACCATTCAAAATGGTCGAGAAATCCCCCTGTAACCACCCTGCTAAGTTCTGCAACAAATCAAGTTGCAAAGCAATAAAAGTGGTAAATGCAGAAATAATACTGCCAAAAATCATCCCGACTAATGGAACAAATACCGTATCTCGATGCTTTAAGGTGGCAAGGATACTCATAAATGTCATCGCACCAATCAGCGTGACAATGATGGCAAATCCAGTTTTGGCAAAAATGGAAGCACTCGGGAGTAGAATAATCGAAATCAAAACACCTAGCCGCGCACAGTCATATAAACCTGCTGTGGTTGGTGAAACAAAACGGTTCCGACTCAGTGATTGCATAATTAAACCACAAACACTTAGACCAGCACCTGCAACAACAATCGCCATCAAACGTGGTAAGCGACTCGTCCAAAAAAGCTGCCAGTCTTGCGGATTGCCTGCAATCAAACCAGCAATGCTCATGTCCCCAACACCGACGAACAAGGAAATCAATGCCAAAGGAATGAGTAACACAAGTAAATAGCGCCGTTTAATCATGGCGGGAGAATTTCATTTAATAAACAACCTTAAAAAATGCTTAAAAATTACGATAAACATCAAATAAGAAAGTATCATAAATGATAATTATTATTGTTATCTTTTTTTAATTTTTACTAAACCACCAACATCCACATTAAGTTTTATTAAACATTGTTAGGCGACAGTTCTGATTTAAGACATAATTTTAAAACCAGATAAATCGCCATACTTCCCTATGAAATTCAAGCAAATCATTAAAAATTGTCAATAAAATATTAAAATTTGCAGCTTAGACTCTCGAAGATATGGCTAGTTTAGTTAAAGCCTTTAAAAGTTTAGTGGATAAAAAATTGAACTGAATCTTTAATCGGTACAATAACGGAGGCAACCAATAACAATGCCATCGCGGTATTAAACCATTGTACTTTTTGGGGGTGATTTACGATCGTTTTCAACCTTTCCCCCATATACGCCCACACCCCAACACTTGGTATACTCACCAAGCCAAAGATCACACCGATAAAAATAAATTCCACCAATCGACTATTTGCAGAACTATAAGTGGTAATTGCACCCATTGCCATAATCCATGCTTTGGGATTGACCCATTGAAACAACGCTGCGCCAATGAAACTTAATGGTTTATCAACTTTGGTATCGGTTTTAATGCTACCTGCTCGATAGATTTTGTAGGCTAAATACAATAGATAGCTAATACCGACGATTTTTAAGACTTCATAAAGCAAAGGCGAAGAACCAAGTGCAGCACCAATCCCATAACCAACCAGAATCACCATCACACCAAAGCCAAAACCAATCCCTAAAATATGCGGGATGCTTCGTTTTAAGCCAAAATTCAAACCCGAAGCGGCCAACATAATATTATTTGGACCAGGGGTAATTGAAGTTACGGTTGAATAAACAATAAAAGAGAAAAAAGTAAGTAAACTCATAGAGAAAAATAATTCATTTGTTCAAATTTTCACTTACTATAACAGTTAATTCTCTCAACTTTTTATTGATTATTACAATAAAATTGATATTTACTCGGATAACTTTTCACCACAATGTGGACAATAGATTTTTTGTTTCTGTTGGTTTGCTTGCTCTTGTTCTTCTAGTAGCTTTTCCTTAACCAATTGCATAATAATTTCATGGGTTTGCTCTTTGGGTAAGCCAACCCCAATACGAATCTTTTCAATTTCACGTTGATCATGCAATAAATCAAGCCCCCGAATTTGTAACGCTTCGCGAAACTCTTGTTCTAATCGTTGATTCCTTTGATTTAATTCGTTGGCTAGTCCTGATGCCAAAATACCTGCGGGTAATGCCGCAATACCAACACCCAAAATCGTGATCAAAGCGCCTAAGAATCGCCCCATATTGGTCACAGGCGTAACATCGCCATAACCCACCGTCGTTAATGTGACGACTGCCCACCACATGGATTGAGGTATTGAGCTAAACGCTTCTGGTTGTACTTTATTCTCAACCACATACATTGCTGAAGCCGTCATGATGATCATAATGACTAAAATAAAAATAACCGCCTGAAAAGAACCTTTTTCGCGTTGAATGACTCTCAGCAAAATTTGTAAAGAAACAAAATAGCGCGTCAATTTTAATAAACGTAAAAGTCGTAAAATTCGGAGTACACGTAAATCGAAGTTGACGAAGAAGTTTAGATAAGCAGGTAAGATTGCAAGCAGGTCTATGATTGCCCCACCACTTTTCATCCATGCAAAGCGTTGTTTCCATGCGGATGATTCTGGATCTTTTTCTGCAATACTCCATACTCTGAGTAAGTATTCAATTGAAAAAATAGCAATCGATACATTTTCAAATATTTCAAATAAAATTTTATATGGATAAAAAATTGAATCTATCGACTCAAGGATGACTGCAGAGGCATTCGCCACGATCAAAATAATTAAAAAGTAGTTAACACAGCGGCTAAAGCGAGTTTGATAGTCATCATCATGTAGTGTTTTATAAACAAATTGACGTAATTGTTGCCATGAATATAGAGTCATACCGCACTTATAGTGATGTTAACCAAGCTAAAAATGTAACACAGCATCAAACAATTTGATAAATGATTTTGATCTAGATAAATAACTTTCCTAAATCAAACAAAAAAGTGAGTAGATCTTTCATCATTATTTAGCCGTTTTGTATTTATCCCATCGGCAAAATAAAAGGATTTATATAACGTTGAATCTACAAAACTCCCTTTGAATTCTAGTCCCTCACTTTCGATAATCACGTCTTAACGGTTGTTTCTTTAACGATTCATTCATAAAGAACTATAAATTTTATTAAACCCATGATCACAAGGGGAATCCACATGGGATTTAAGCTCCTCCCTACGCTTATTTCTTTATTTATTACATTGATTATTTGGTTCGTTATACCTGTGCCGATAGGTGTCGATCCGAATGCTTGGCATTTATTGGCGATGTTTGTTGGCGTAATCGCTGCAATTATTGGTAAAACCATGCCAATTGGTGCAATCGCGATTATTGCGATCATGCTCGTTGCAGTCACAGGTGTAACCAATGATAGTCCAAGCGGTGCTATTCAAGATGCATTGAGCAGTTTCTCCAATCCTTTGATCTGGTTGATTGGTATCGCAATCATGATTTCGAAAGGTTTACAGAAAACAGGACTTGGCGCTCGCTTAGGCTATTTATTTATCGCAGTATGGGGTAAGAAAACCATTGGTATCGGTTATAGCATGGTCCTTTCTGAGTTAATTCTTGCACCTGTTACTCCGAGTAATACTGCACGTGGCGGTGGGATCATCCATCCTATTGTTCGTGCGATTTCGACTAGCTATGATTCAGATCCCGCCAAAGGAACTGAGAGGCGCATGGGAAAGTATTTAGCCCTTGTCAGCTATCAGGCCAATCCGATTACTTCCGCCATGTTTATCACTGCAACTGCGCCGAACCCTTTAGTTGTTGATCTAGTCGCAAAAGCAACCAATAGTGAAATTTCACTGAGTTGGAGCACTTGGGCACTGGCGATGTTACTCCC
This sequence comes from Acinetobacter sp. NIPH 1852, assembly GCF_022549455.1. Lineage (NCBI taxonomy): Bacteria > Pseudomonadati > Pseudomonadota > Gammaproteobacteria > Moraxellales > Moraxellaceae > Acinetobacter > Acinetobacter sp. NIPH 1852. The sequence continues at coordinate 39,953 of NZ_JAKZGG010000007.1, forward strand.
CGGTCTAATTGCATTGATCGTGATGCCATTGATTCTGTACTGGATGTATCCACCTGAAGTGAAAGAAACACCCAATGCAGCTCAATTTGCTAAAGATAAATTGAAAGAAATGGGTTCAGTCAGTCGAAATGAAAGCATCATGCTCGGTGTATTTGGTATTTTGCTGTTGTTATGGGCGGGTATCCCAGCCATGATTTTTGGTGCTGCTTGGGCTGTTGATCCAACCACAACTGCATTTATTGGTTTGACATTACTTCTGCTCACTGGTGTGCTAACTTGGGAAGATATTCTGACGCAAAAAAGCGCATGGGATACGATTACTTGGTTCGCCGCTTTGGTGATGATGGCAACTTATTTAAATAAGCTCGGTTTGATTGCTTGGTTCTCAGGTGTATTAGAAAGTGGTATTGGGTCATTAGGTTTAAGCTGGGCACCTGCATGTCTATTGCTGATGCTCGCATATCTATATGCACATTATATGTTTGCAAGTACCACAGCACATATCACTGCGATGTTTGCTGCGTTCTATACCGCAGGGATTGCACTTGGTGCACCGCCGATGTTGTTTGCCTTAATGATGGCAGCGGCTTCAAGCATCATGATGACCTTAACCCATTATGCAACGGGTACATCGCCTGTGGTATTTGGTTCGGGTTACACCACACTGGGTGAATGGTGGAAAGCTGGCTTTGTCATGAGTGTCGTCAATATCATCATCTTTGTGGTGATAGGTGGACTGTGGTGGAAAGTGTTGGGTTATTGGTGATTTAAGAAAACCTGAGGAACATTCAGTTCGAATTGGAATGTTCCTCTAAACTTAAATACCCAAATGTAAAACATAAAAACTATTATTAAAATCAATGACCTTCTGCATAAGCCCTGACAATATTTCAAATTGTCGTATCACTTCACTCTTCTGCATAATGATTTTTTCATAACCTGCGGTATCACGTAAAATACGATCAACATTCTCATTTGGATCAATCACATCATCATATGCGTGAACAAAAGTATATGTGCCTGTTAACGTTAAAACATTCGGCGATAACTTTAAAATATTGACTAGACTAGAAAATAAAATTAGAGCTTCTGTAGCTCCCTCAACATCTATAATAGTCATCGCATGATAATCAAGTCCATATATTCTTTTTTTTAATAAAGGACTATAGGTTGGTAACCATTTTAGATAATCCATAAAATATAGGATTAAATCATCATGGATTGAAACATCGTAAGAAATCCCCCCGATAAGATCACAACAGTCATCGTAAGATGAGTTCATTTTTATTCAATAAAACAAAATCATGTGTAAATGCCATAAACAACTACCTTACTCTGAATAATAATTTTCTCTATTAACTAAATCGTGCCATTGCTTATGACTATAAATTTTAAGATTTTCTAGCTGAGTTCCTACCAACAAAAAACGATCATCCCATATAAGAACTTCTCTATCGTCTTCTAGTTTTCGTTCTGAAAATTTTGGAAAGATACAGGCATCAAAATGCATTATACCTATTTCAAGTAGATGCTTTACCTCTCTAGGATTTTCAGGAATAGAATGAAATACAGGAATACTTTCTATTAACTTACAGGCAATTTGATGTGGTTCAGAATACAAATCATCCAAATACCATTTCTGATCAGCACATTTCCATATATACGCATCAGAACCATTTTGCTCGATCAATAATGTCTCAGTAATAGCATTCGGATCTTGATACCAAACGATAAATTCTAGACTTTTAGTAGGAACAATTGAAAACGCTGGAAGTTTTAGATAAGGATACGCTTTTAATAACCTAGAAAATAATTGTTGGGTTGAGATTTTTAACTCTTCAAGATTTTGTTCTTTATAAAAAATATTTTCTAACTCAAAAATATTGTCTTTTAAATTTAAAATGCTTTTCATTTTATAAAAAATAAGGGCTGAATCATCAGCCCTTATTTTAGCTTTTTGCTCAAACAAAGCATAGCTTTGTTCTTCTTGCGAAGTAACACTTCTCAGGGAAAAGCCTTTCGGCTTTTCTTAATCCTAGCTCATTAAGTCAATTGAGCAGCTTGGATTTTCTTGGTATCAACTTGATCAGCTTCTTTTGTATATTCGCTCATCTTGTCGAAGTTCAAGTATTTGTAGATGTCAGCAGAAGCGCTGTCGATTTGCGACGCGTACTGTTGATATTCTTCTGGGCTTGGTAATTTACCAAGAACAGCAGCTACAGATGCAAGCTCAGCAGAAGCTAAGTAAACGTTTGCACCTTGACCTAAACGGTTCGGGAAGTTACGAGTAGAAGTAGATACACATGTCGTATTCGGTGCTACACGTGCTTGGTTACCCATACACAATGAACAGCCCGGCATCTCAGTACGCGCACCAGCACGACCATAGATGTTATACATACCTTCTTCCATCAACTGATGTTCATCCATACGTGTTGGTGGAGCCAACCATAAACGAGTCGTTAATGAACCACTTGGTACTTTATCAAGTAACTGACCAGCCGCACGGAAGTGACCGATGTTAGTCATACAAGAACCGATGAATACTTCATCAATTTTGTCGCCTTGAACGTCAGAAAGAAGCTTCGCATCATCTGGGTCATTCGGGCAGCAAAGGATTGGTTCTTTGATGTCAGCAAGATCGATTTCATACACTTTAGTGTATTCAGCATCAGCATCCGCTTTTAACAAGCTTGGGTTGTCTAACCACTTCTGCATGTTTTCTACACGACGTGCCATAGTACGCGCATCGCCATAACCTTCAGCGATCATCCACTTCAACATGGTCATGTTTGAACGTAAGTATTCAGCAACTTTCTCTTCAGAAAGTGTGATCGAACAGCCAGCAGCAGAACGTTCAGCAGACGCATCAGAAAGTTCGAATGCTTGCTCAACCGTCAAGTCATTTTCCATTTCTGATAAATCGATCTCAAGGATACGACCAGAGAAGATGTTTTTCTTACCTTTCTTCTCAACAGTCAGGTCACCTGCTTGAATCGCATAGTAAGGAATCGCATGTACAAGGTCACGTAAAGTGATACCAGGCTGCATTTTACCTTTGAACTTAACAAGGATAGATTCAGGCATATCCAGTGGCATAACACCAGTCGCAGCTGCGAAAGCAACAAGACCAGAACCTGCTGGGAATGAAATACCGATTGGGAAACGCGTGTGCGAGTCACCACCTGTACCAACGGTATCAGGAAGTAACATACGGTTTAACCAAGAGTGGATAATACCGTCGCCTGGACGTAAAGATACACCACCACGGTTCATGATGAAGTCAGGTAATGTATGGTGAGTAGTTACGTCAACTGGTTTTGGATATGCAGCAGTGTGACAGAAAGACTGCATGACTAAGTCAGCAGAGAAGCCCAAGCAAGCTAAGTCTTTTAACTCATCACGCGTCATAGGACCCGTTGTATCTTGCGAACCAACAGTGGTCATCTTAGGTTCACAGTAAGTACCCGGACGGATACCTTGACCTTCAGCTAAGCCACATGCGCGACCAACCATCTTCTGCGCTTGAGTAAAGCCTTTGCCTGTGTCAGCAGGTTGTACTGGCGTACGGAACAATGTAGAAGGTTCTAAACCTAATTCGTCACGTGCTTTTGAAGTCAAACCACGACCAATGATCAAGTTAATACGACCACCAGCACGTACTTCATCTAGAAGTACAGGAGTTTTAAGTTCTGCTTCTGAGATTTGTACACCATCTTTGAATGCAGTTACTTTTGCAGCAGCATGGTCAATTTTCAATACAACTTCGTCGCCCATATTCATGTTGGCAACGTCGATTTCTACAGGTAACGCACCTGCATCTTCCATTGTATTAAAGAAAATTGGCGCGATTTTAGAACCTAAGCACACACCACCATCTTTTTTGTTTGGAATGTGTGGAAGTTCATCACCAAAGAACCAAAGCACTGAGTTCGTTGCAGACTTACGAGATGAACCCGTACCAACAACGTCACCTACGTAAGCAACTTGGTTGCCTTTCGCAATCAATTCTTTGATTTGGTTTAATGGACCAACTTCACCTGGTTTTTCAGGATTGATACCATCACGTTCGTTTTTCAACATTGCATTCGCATGCAATGGAATGTCTGGACGGCTCCAAGCATCTTGTGCAGGAGACAAGTCATCGGTATTGGTTTCACCAGTTACTTTGAACACAGTGATTTTAATTTCTTCTGGAACGTCAGGACGGCTTGTGAACCATTCCGCATCAGCCCAAGACTGTAAAACAGCTTTTGCATTTACGTTGCCAGCTTTCGCTTTTTCAGCAACATCATGGAATGCATCAAATACTAGAAGCGTCTTTTTCAATGCTTCAGCAGCTAAGCCTGCAAGTTCAGCATTGTCAAGAAGTTCAACAAGTGGTGCTACGTTATAACCACCAAGCATCGTGCCAAGTAAGTAAACAGCACGTTCTTTAGTAATAAGTGGAGAAGTCGCTTCGCCTTTTGCAACCGCAGCTAAGAAAGCAGCTTTTACATAAGCAGCTTGGTCAACACCTGCTGGAACACGATTTTCAAGCAAATCTACTAAATATGCCTCTTCACCTGCCGGTGGGTTTTTAAATAATGCTACGAGTTCAGCAGTTTGAGCATCATCAAGTGGCTTCGGTGGGACTCCGAGTGCGGCACGTTCTGCAACGTGTTGGCGGTAAGCTTCTAGCACAGTGTTATTCCTCTTCTTTAATAAATTACTTGTAGGTTCCAGCTTTGTACAAGCTCTACAAGCAATATGGACAGCAAAATTTTACTAGACTTCGCGTTAAAAGTTAATGCAACTGCCGTATATCTACGTGATGACCATTATTTTATAGCGAAATGTTCATACCTTTTAAATACCGCTTTGGTCTTACTCTAAAGCCTAATAAAATATTACAAACATAAAAAAAGACAACGTTGTTGTCTTTTCGATTAACACATTAAAATGACTTATAACTCGGTAGCTTATCGTGTGGAGTAGCTAAACACTGATCCGTATATTGCTGCTTCAATTTGTCGCGTATAGCCTCTGGATCTGCTTTTATTTGATCTACAGGCATCGCATATACATTTTCAATAATTTCAAAGATAAATTTTCGTGTTGTTTCATCTTCAATTTTGCCAGCATGTTCTGTTGCTTGCTTTTGCTCAATTCCATTTTGACGATCCAACGTAATAGAACGCGCTGCATTGCCGACACTAACACAATAGCCATGCCATTGTTCTTCGGGTGTTAATGGTTTTTTTTCAGCACAACCGACCAAAACTAAACCTATTGCAATCAACAAAACTTTTTTCATGATCATACTACGGCTAATTTGATGCGCACATCATACTAAAACTGAATTATTTTGCAAAAGGACGCATTTGAAACTGACCTTTTAGCAATAAAAACATACAAATCCGTCACTACTATACATGGTATTGCCTGTCTTTTGGCATTTAACGCCACTTACAAGGATAAATCGTTCTCTATCTAATAAAAGATCGTATTCTCATTCATATTCAAACATTCGTTTTTAAGAATATGCCAAAGCTTGGTAGAAATGACTATAAATAAAAAAACCTGCTTTATTTACATAAAACAGGTCTGATATAAAATTTAGAATCGCCAATTATAGAATATATCTATCGCTCGTTCCAAAGATTGGCTAGCCTCAAGATATAAGCGGCGATTCATTTGATAGCGTAAGGTCAATTTATTTACAGGGGTAAATACACCGATACCATAGCGGATAAACAGATCTGGGGTAATATACCCTGTCAAACTGACTTGGGTATCATCTCCTGTTCCTTGCGCATCAAGTGCTAAGCCACTTAAACCAAAGGTTCGTCCAATTTGGTTGGTGAGTGCGCGTGTGCCGCCTAAGCCCATACTAATGCCCGCTGCGGCAATGGTATTGTTTACATCCGACTTAAATCCTTCAGTATTACTTAGACCACTGCTCCCTTCATTGATACGCCCTGTCAATAACGCATTCAATGCTTCTTGCTCAGACAGACCGGCATCGTTATAGATTTGAATATTCGGAACAGTCGCGGTGCCTGTCACACGTATCCCAACCATACTGCCTTGAACGGGCTTATTGGCATCAATATCAAGCGTTGGATTGGCAAGTGGACCATTAAAACGTGCAATCGCTCGATTTAGGTCTAAGCTTTGACCGTATGCTTCAATTTTTACTTTTTGACTGACACCAATTGCACCATTGGCTCGCATGGCTGTTTCCAAACCACGTTGTGATAAATGTAAACGCCCAACCAATGGAATATTACTTTCAAAACCTTGGAAAATAACCTGATCACCCAAAGTGAGGGTCATATCCGCACGAATATCCCACGGTTTCGATGCCTTTAATGTCGCAAGCAAATCTTGTCCTTGATGAACAACGCGAACATCTGGTGAAAGCGTCACGACGTTTGCTGTTGACTCTGGCATAGAGATTCGAGCACGCGGCACATCAATTGTACCTTTCAAACTTAATCGCTGGTCAAATGGATAAACATCTAGACTGAGATCTGGTTTAACAATTGCTGTAATCATTGGAGCTTGGCGAACCAAGAGGTTGTCACCTTTTAAAGTCAGTGCCAAATGTGGTTTATCTTTCCAATCAAAGCTTCCTTTCAACCGCCCAACGCCTTGACCACTATTAAATGCACCATCAATACTTGCCGAGTCTTGGCGAATAGATGAATAAAGCTGCATATTGGTTAAATTTACAGGCAATGAAATCATACTAATTGCGCCATTTTTCAAACGCATTTCGCCCGTAAATTGTGGCTGAGTCAGTGTGCCATTAATTTTACCTGCAAGCGCTAATGTGCCTGCCATAGAGCGTACATCTTTAATAAATGGTTTAAAGATTTTCAGTTGTACATCATCAAAAGCAATTTCCCCACGCATAGGCATACCCGATTGAAATGGATCGACTACAACGTTGGCATACCCAGTTCCAATATCAGGTGTTTTCATATCGACACGGAACAGAAGTCCATCATTGACACTTTTTGCAATTAAGCTTAACTCTTCATAGGTCACTGTCGTTGCAATATCTTGTGGATCTTCTGCGGCTAAACCAATCTCACCTTTGCGTGTCACTAAACGTGAATCTAATTTAGGGCGAGTGCCTTTTACCCAAGATGCTTTTGCATAACCATTTAACTGTCCAGTTACAGCCAAACCTTCAGGCATAAACGCGGCAAAGTCTTTTAGATCGAGATCCTTAGTAATAAACGAAAAACTTCCTTTTTCTTTACTAATACGAGCAGGTTGATCTAAACACAATTGGCTTTCTGCACTTTGCCAACAATGCTGACCGACATATAACTCAGATCGCGCTGTCGTATAGATAACAGGCGTATTTTGATTTTGGGCAAGATCAATGCGGCGCGAGTTGAACCTTCCTTTCTGGATTTCACCTAGCCAATCATTGTTTTGATTAAAACCACCAGCAAGCTGTACATAAAAATTGGTGTGCGCATTTTTACTTTCTAGTTTTAACAAATGCGCTTTTCGCGTGCCCGCTAAATTGATCGTTGCCTTTTCAATTTCACGTTTTCCGCTGCGTAAATGATCCAATGTTGCAGTCAATTGTGTTGCTGTTGTTTCTGAAGTTGGTAACTCACCTTGGACACGCAATGATTTGATACTTGCCAAGTCACTGAAAGCAAAATTATCGACAGCAATATTTGCAGTCGCCTTAAGTCGTGGTTGTGACTGTACATTTAGACTGCCGTAAGCACGTCCACGTAAGCCAGGATATAACTCATATAATGCAGGTGCATTTATCTTAAATTGTAAACTTTGTGCATTTCCAGTGGCTTGAAGTTGGTTCTGCCCATAAGCAAAAAATAAATTGTTTGCTTCAAACTGCTGTGGTAAGAAACCAGTCTGATTTGAATCCAGTAACAAAGACAGATTACCACGACCGCGTACAGGCTTATTGTTGAGAAAACCCGCTGCATTGAGTTCTCGAATATCAACGCGTTTCACTTGATCTGACCAAACGCCTTGCGTTTTTACATGACCTGAGAGTTCACCTTTAAGACTAGAAACAAAGTAATGAGGCTTAAATCGGACTAAAGACACTTCCATGTTCCAACCAAGCTTATCTTTAAGATCGACTTTACCTGTTGCAAACATTTTGCCTGCAACACCATCATGCTTTAACTCATTAATTTGAATCTCGGTCGGTGTTCCTGCAATATTAATCTTTAACAGCCCGTTGCCTTGATTCAAAGCATTTAACGAACCATCATAATCTACCGAAAAACGTTTAAATCCACCGCCTGCCTGAACATCATCAAACATTAACGTCGTTGTACTTTTTCCTTTGAGCACAATCGTTTCATTTTGATTAGCTTGAGCAAGTTGTCCTTTTAGATCAATATTTTCAAGTTGTATAATCTGTTGGTTCGGTTTTGCAAAACCAGACGCTTTGATTTCACCATTCAGTAGATTTACAGGTGCTGCAGTCGCGACTGTTTGAGGATTAAAGTCTTGTGCTTTAAGTTGGGCTTGCCATGACAGTTGCTGCTTTTCATGTGGTAATTTAACTGTCGCTTGTCCAGTTAAGCTACCTTTATCCGCTTGATAAAGGAAATTTTCGACATTTAGAACATTCGATTTCAAATCAACTTTTGCATCATATTTCCCTGCTGGCAATAAACCTTGCTCATTGGGACGTACAGTCGTTGTAAGATAAATGTCTTGTTGATCTTCTCTTAAGGTCACATTGGTTTGACCTTCCGCGCTACTTAACCAACCAATATAAGGCATCGCTCGATCTATACCTCGCCAAGCAATATCTAACACCATCGGTTGAGGTTTATTATTTTTTGCTTCTGCCTGATTTAATTTGACCTGCCAAGTTTCATACTTATCAAAGGCAAGCTGCGCATTGAGTGCTAGCCCATTTTCCAATGAGCCTACAGCGCTTATATTTGCATCCAAGCTTGGCGGCAAAAAATCCTGAGCAATTTGCGGTAGCGTTTTATCTTTTGGGTTTAAGCGATCTAATCGCCCTTTTATATCCCATGACACTTGTTCATTCCAATTTACAAAGCCTTTTAATCCAACCGATCCACCCATTAACTGACCATTAAAGTCTTGGATGTTGAGTTGATTTTTAAGGTCTGTTTCCATGAGCGCATTATACTTGCCTTCGGGAAGTTGCTCACCTTTCAGGTCAGTATCCAAGCTCAAAATCAGTTTATCAATATCACCATTAAATCTAGCGATACCATCTTTCGCAAAAAGTTTTTGCTCTTTCAATATCGGAAGATGATAGTTTTTGAATAACAATGCACCTTTCATAGGCACCTGATCACGCACAGGATGAATCACAGCCCAACCCGTCAACAAATCTGGTGTATGGGTCGCCACGCCTGCTCTTATGGTATCCAATGTACCTGTAGCCACGACCTTGATCGTCTCAACGTCAATACTTTTTAGTGATGGAATAATCAGATCTGCTTTTAGATCTAAAGGATACTTACCATTAAAATCCATTTGACCTGTGGCATTTTTAACCGCCAAATACCCCATATCCATACGAGAGTCTTCAAACTCTAATTTCGTATCTGACCAAAGTGCATCTTTTAAATAAATATCATTAAAATCAATTTTTGCAGTTGTGGTCTTTATTTCCAAATGATCTAAAGTAGCTTTATCAATACGAAGTACAAACGGAAGTTTGATTGGCGCAAAATCGAATGGTTTTCCTGATGGCGGCTTTTTATTTATAACGATGAGGTTGGAGATATCCGCATGACTCAAATGCACCTCTTTATTTAAAATCGCACGCCAACCCAAGGAAACGTCTGCACGATCCAAAGAAACATCAACGGCCTCTAATTTTACCAAAACGTTTTTTAGAATAATGCCTCGTAATAAATTGCCACCTTCATATTCGTATTGAATTATTTTTTGGTTTTGTAGCACACGATCGAGTAAAAAACGACTTCCCTTATCTGTTGACATCATCACAAATAATGAGCTGACCAAGAATAAAAGAATGAACAGCACCACCAGCACGATACTCCGAAGAATACGCCGTTCTCGTCTTGGTGCAGTTGGAGGTGTAAGTTGCTGGTCTGCTTCCGTCATAATTAACCTAAATTTTTTTCGCTTTTAAAGGGTTATAAAAAGTCTTTAAAGTTGTGATCCAATAAAGAAGTGCAGTCGAATTGGGCGGTTTTCATTAGAAATACCCGATGCAACATCCAAACGAATCGGACCAATTGGAGATCTCCAACGGATACCAACACCTACACTATATTCAGTTGGATTACTAAAATCTTTATCAAAAGCATTACCAAAGTCAGAAAAAACTGCAGCACGCCAACCATCTTTAAATTGATAGTTATATTCTAACGATCCAACACCTAACGCCTGCCCACCAATCTTATATCCATCTATTTCTGGGGATAGACTTTTATAATCGAATCCACGTAAAGATTGATCCCCGCCCGTAAAGAAACGCAAATTATAAGGGACTTTATTAAAATCATCGGTAAAAATATAACTTGCATCACCACGCCCGACAAATTGATGATTGTCATTTTCTCCTAGCGAGTAAATAAATCTCCAACCTGCTCCCAGTATCGCCATATTGGCATCTGAAAGGAGTGACTCAGCTCCTAATTCGAGTTTATAAATTTGTTTAAAGCCTTTGGTTGGATTTAAACGAGTATTCGTATTTGTCTTAGAAATTTCATAACCTAAGAGTAACGATTGTTGCTCAGAGTTTGTACCTGCTGCTTTAAAGGCATCGGGTAACTCCGAAATATCAACATTCCCTTTTTCAGTTAAGCGGTCTAAGCGATAGCGCAATCCAAAAGTATGCTGCCAATTACCAAGTGGATTCTTAATTACACGTTCACCACCAAGTACAGCAGACTCAACTAACAAACCGATATTAGGACCGATGTCATCTCGAGTTTCACGCTCATAACCTCCGACAAGGTTAAAGTAGTCATTGAGTGGATGCTTATAAGGGATGCTATAACGTCCATCAATAGACTGGCGTATTTCCGAAACCTCGATGTTGGCATCAAAGGCATGACCATGTTTATTGACTATTGCACGACGATACTGAGAACGAATACGCGCTCCAGTGTCCGTACCATAACCCACACCTGTTTCAATACTATTTAACCGATCGGCATTTAAGGTGACTACAACCGGAATCTTTTTATCCAAACGCGCTTGTTCTTCTTGTTGCTGCCGCTCTTGATTGTCATCCTGTACGCTTGGCATCGAACGTGCCAAAGAATAAGCTTTTGCTGGTTCACTCCCTGAGAACTGGGACTCATCTACAACATCTTGGGTGACTTCTTCGGCAGAGGTCACTTTCTGTCGCGCTAAGTCAGCTTTTTGCTGAGTATTTAAGAGCTGAGATTGCTCGATACGTTGTTGATCGACCAATGCTTGCAAGTCAGGCGGTAACTCTAAAGGTGGTTGGTTCAGATCAGGTTTAATGGTATCGACCAACGTGTAATTAAAATAACGCGTATTGGTTAGGTTATTTGCTAAAAGATTAACCCGCCAAAAAGCATAATCATCACCCTCTTTCCAAGGCACGAGGCTATCGAGCACTTTTTGTGTCAGTGGTAATGGCTTGCTCGGATCACTCATTTTATATTGGACTTCTTTGAGTTTATACCGGTCGCCTGTTTCATACTTTAAATTAATTTCTGCTGTTTTCTCAGGCTGGCTAATTTTAACGTCATGTAATCGCCAAAATGCATCAAAGAAACCATTGTCTGACGCTGTTGTTGCAATTTTATTTTTGGTTGCCTCATATTTACCGTGGTTGAAAATATCACCTTCATCCTGCTCAGGAATTAAACCAATAACTTGAAATTGAGGGACATTCTCACCCGCGCCAGTAAATTCAATATTTTGTTCTTTTATCAGAACGGGTTCATTTGGAACAACGTTCACTTTGACTTTGCTATCACTCAATTTCTCAAAGGTATAGGTTGAATCATAATAGCCGACTGCTTGCGCCGCTTGATTGGTCAATACTCTCAATTGAGGCAAAGCGACATTGAACTCCTCGAAAGCCTCCTGTGTAAAACTGGATAGCTTTGCTTTGATGTTGGCAGCAAGCACAGGTGGAGCACCTGTCACATCCGCACTAATACGCGGAATTCTGTCAGCACCGAGCAAATTTTCTGGGCGCAATCGATTCAAAACTCTTTTAAAGAACCCGACTTTTTCTTGCTCTTGATCTGTTTGCACCTGAAATTCAGACAGTGTCTTACCTGATTCATTTGCTTCAACAATGATCTGGCTATCGGTTTGGATATCCTTCATCAATTGATCAATATTAATAGGTGCCTGACTGATCTCGGTGAGCTCAGTTTGTGTTGCTTCGTTGACTAAAATATCTGTGTTCTTTGCAGTATCTGCTCGATGTGACTGTGCTTGATTTTTTGCGTCTTCGGCAACCTGAAAGATTTCATTTGCCATATTTTGATCAACAGTGATCACTGGCAAATTGTCTAAATTTTCATCCAAATCGATCGGCTGCAACACATCAATTTGATGTGCTGACTGTTCTTGTTGTTTTAGTGCAGCCACACTGTCTTGTGCTGGATTGAAATTTTGTTGATCTATTTGAAAGGCTTGAATTGGGATTTCTGGAGCAGGAATGCTTTTAACCTGATCTTTCATCCGCTCAATTGTTTGATTTTCAATCGCTTCGGCAACTTGATCTTCCGCATAAGCATTTGATATAAAACAACTAATCAAAAAACCACTACAAATAAGTTTAGGAAAGCTCTGCATTTTAAAAATTAAATGCATAGAATGAACCAATGTTGACTGTTTAAACTTAGATTTAGATAGCATGTAGTACTCTAAACTTACTTTTTAGATTTATCGTTTTTGATGGTTGAAAACCGCTTCAAATCTTTGATTTTTCATCCAATCAAACATGAAAGTATCATACATGTATTATTTAGTAAATTTACACTACGTCACATTTTTTTATAAATCACAATGAAGTGAACACATGATGAAACAAGATGAGCGCTTAATGACATCACGTCGGTTTGCCCCGATGTTTTTCACTCAATTTTTCGGCGCGCTGAATGATAATGTCTATAAGCAAGCCCTTCTTTTAGTCATTACTTATGGTTGGATTCAACAACAAACCGCAGCCGTAAGTACACTCAATAATTTAGCTGCATTACTGTTTATTTTGCCTTACTTTTTCTTTTCAGCAACTGCTGGTCAAGTTGCTGATAAATATGAAAGATCACAGCTCGTCCGTTTGCTTAAGCTACTTGAAATCGTGATCATGCTGATCGGTACCGCAGGTTTCTTGCTCGGTAATTTGTGGTTACTATTATTCGCTCTTTTTCTAATGGGAACACATTCAACCTGTTTTGGCCCAATCAAATACGCCATCCTCCCTGAAATATTAAAACCAAATGAACTCATGTCAGGAAATGCGCTATTCCAGTCAGGCACATCGATCGCCATTTTATTCGGGATGATCTTGGGCGGTGCTGTGATTGCAACTTCAGCAGGCAATTTATTATGGATTAGTATTACGGTTGTTACGATTGCTTGCTTAGGCTATTTGTGTAGTCGATTTATTCTCCCGCAAAAAGTTGCGGCACCAGATTTAAAAATAGACTGGAACTTTTTTCGTACAAGCCTGCAAACAGTAAAATACGCGAAAAGTATTCCTGTTATTTTTATGATTTTGCTCGGTAACTCTTGGTATTGGTTTTATGGGGCGACCTATTTAACTCAGATTCCACAACTCACTCAACAGAATCTTCATGCTTCAGAGAATGTCGTCAGCTTACTACTCACCTTTTTCTCTGTCGGTATTGGTGTCGGTTCTTTGCTGTGTAGACGAATTGGTGGAACTGACATTAATATCAGAATGGTTCCGTATGGCGCGATTGGTTTAACCATTTTCGCGCTTTATTTGGCTGCTAGCTTGGCGTTTGTACCAGAACGTACGGGTGAACTACTGAGCTTAAAAGATGTCTTTACTGAAGGTGCTGTGTATTATCATGTTATGCTTGCAGTCACTTTGCTTGGCATTAGCGGTGGATTCTATATCGTACCCTTATATGCAATGATGCAAGCTTATTCACCACGCTCTCATCGTGCTCGAGTGGTTGCTGCTAATAACATTCTCAATGCTATATTTATGGTCTCTTCAGCAATTTTCTCAATTTTAATCTTAAGCATCTTAAAAATTGATATTAAAATATTATTTACGATTACTGCGGTTTTAAGTGCAATTTATTCATTCTGGTTATTAAAACGCCTAAAACCTTTATTGGAAAACGCTCCCAATACTTTAGAGGATTAATCTATGCGTCAGTACACAGGTCTCGACCAACTCATTAACTCCTTTGACCAAGCATTACGCAGTTTAGTTCCGGGTGCGACCGCCTCTCAGCGCGCCAATCCTGCACATAACGAAGCTGCACAATTATGCGTCAGCGATGCACGCCATGTCGCGGGTTTAATGCGGGTAAACCATAGTGGTGAGGTATGCGCACAAGCGCTTTATCACGGTCAGGCATTGACAGCAAAACTTCCACATGTCCGTGAAGAAATGCAACACGCTGCGATTGAAGAACAAGATCATTTAGCTTGGTGCGAGGACCGCTTAAAAGAGTTGGATAGTCATACCAGTGTCTTAAACCCAATATGGTATGGGTTATCTTATGGCATGGGCGCAATTGCAGGAATTGCAGGTGATAAATACAGTTTAGGGTTCGTCGCGGAAACTGAGCGCCAAGTCAGTCAACATTTGCAAGAGCATCTTCAACAACTACCTAAACACGATGACCGTTCCCGTAAGATCTTAGAGCAAATGAATGAGGATGAATTACAGCATCGCGACACCGCATTACAAGCAGGTGGCGTTGTTGAACTACCAGCGCCCGTGCGTATCACCATGACCGCCATTTCAAAATTGATGACTAAAACCAGTTATTATTTATAAAATTTAGACTTGGGAATTGTGAAATCACAATTCCCCTATTTTTTCAAAACTTTAAGTAATTTTATTTAAATACAATTTTTCCCTTATCTTTTGAATAACGATCATACCAAAAACTTTGAGATTGCTTTTCTGTATCTGTAAAAATCGTATAGTTAATTTTTCCTTGCCTAAAACTGATTTGATCACGATTTTTTACAGCTATAACTCTTAGATCATTTACCCAAATACGCTGTTGCTGATCAATTTTGATCCGAGCTAAAGATGTTCCATCTCGTCGTTCAGCGATCCACTGCGGCTGGCTTATTGATGTATTTTGATCAGTTACCACTGTACTAGATTGAACGAATCCAGCTTTGATATTTTCTTCTTTAGTTTTGCTAATATCACAGCCTTGTAATTCACTTACTTGCGTACAGCCTGAAAATTCCAATTGTTGTCTATATTTGGCATCGATTGCATAAGCAGAATTCATAACGCCACAGGAGATAAGACCAGCAATCATCAGCTTCATTTGCATAGTGCACCCTTGTATGTTCTATTCATCAATTATTTATTTAAACATCAATCATATAATAGGTCTGTAATTTAAATGTTGACTCTAAAAGTAAAAAAAGCCTATGAAATAAACCATAGGCTTTTTTAGAAATTGTTCGTAATTAGTTTAAACCATGCTCTGCTTTAAAGCGCTCTAAGTTTCGAACTGCATCGTGATAGCGTGATTGCACCCGACTACTATTTATTCTTAAATCATATAAACGCTTTTTATAATCATCACGATCCTTAACCGATAGATCTTTGCGCTCCAATTCTTTGAGATAATGATTTATGTCAGTTTGTGAACGATTGAATTCTGAGTCTGCTTGATAGTAAGCATTTGCAACTTGGTAATAATTACGCAATGACTCTCGTTTTTCGATTGGACAAACCCTAAAATCACCACGACCATCTAATGCTTCATTAAAAATGGTCTCAGGTCGACAATAATAACCCAAGCCTTTCTGATAACCTTTTTCATATAAGCTTTGATTTGGAACAACATTGGCTTTTTGACAAGATGAATAATATTTATCTAAACGAGATGCATGCCCAGCCGAACCATCTTTCTCACCGACATTAAACCAATTTGCTGTTTTACATTGCTCAACACTCATTGACGCACAGCCAGAAAGTAAAACCGCCAAAGTGAAACCGAGTAAAATAGTCTTCATAAAGCGCTTCCTAATTATTCGCTATTATTTATAAAAAATTATATTGTAATGACAGGATACTGTATATTTTGGTCATAACTTAATGCAGTTTGCTGCCATAAATCGCTTAAAGGAATTTTTACGTCTAATGCTAATGGTAACTTTTTTGGATTAAATTGCATATTGTCTAAAGTATTGCCCCAAGCAATTACATCGATATCTAAACTGATATGGTGCGATGGACGAATACGCCCCGATTGCGCTTCAAATTTTTTGAGTATCTCTATTATTTCATCAACAGGCAGATGGCTTTGCAATAAACACGCTGAGTTCCAATAATCAGCACCAATCCCATCACGACATGGGATTTGATAAATCGGAGAAAACTTCACCGTACCTAAATCTGCAAGTTGAGTATAAGCAAAAGTAAAATTTTGCTGTTGCTGAACATTACTCGCCAGTGCGAGCGCAAAAATCGTTTCTGTTGCGTTCAAGACGAATTCCTACTGCTTGAGCTTGTGCAATGATTGCAGGTTTGCGAATCGTGATAATAATAGATTCGACTGAAGGGAAAGTAGAAAATAAACGATCAAGCACTAACTGAGCCGCATGCTCAATGAGTTTGGGCTGAGCTTGTTGAATCACTTCGGCTGCAAGTTCACAAATTTGAGCATAGTTAAGAGTATCATCTAACTCATCAGAATTTGCAGCCTGACTGAGATCATTATGAATGGTGAGATCTAACATTAAAGGTTGAATAATTTGGCGTTCCCAGTTGAAACAACCAATAACCGTATCCACCTTTAATCCTTCAATAATAATGGCATCCATAATGACCTAATAATGAACCGATAAATAAATTAATGCTTTAAAAACGAAGCAGGTTCGATATTGTGAACCATTTTCAGACGTTGGTCAGCATAAATATCGGTATATGGTGCAAGAATACGCATGAAACGATCAAAATATAACATTTGCTTGAATAGTAAAGCGAAATCACGCGGGAATTTGATCCCATGACGCTCACCGACACCGATCATATCCATCATAATGTCATTCAAATCAGCTGGATTTGAACTCAAAATTTCTTGAGGGTCAGCCAATAATACGCCGCTAAATAAACGCTCTAAATCATCAGCCAAGACTTGTGTATCGATCTTTTTATTGGTCATTCCCATCTTGAGCATGTTTTCAGCCATAGCGGTATAATTGGTATGCTGCAAAGCATCCATAAATGCCATACACGCTGTCCACACCGCAGGATTGAGTTGCCCAACAATACCAAAATCAATAAAACCAACACGCCCATCTTCAAGCAACATCAGATTGCCAGCATGCAGATCAGCATGGAAACTTTTACATAGCATTAAGCTACCGAACCAAGTATTCATTGCTGTGATTAAAACTTGTGTTGGATCTTTTGCATATTGTTTAACAACATCAAAATCCGTTAATGACACACCGTACAAACGTTGCATCGTTAAAACACGGCGTGTTGAAAACTGATGATAAACCTTTGGTGCAGTTGCAGCAGTATTGCCTGAAACATTGAGGTATTGAACAAAATCATCGAGGTTTTGTGCTTCTTCAATGAAGTCGACTTCACGTACCATACGTGTTTTGATCTCATCTACGATTTCGGACAAAGATGCAAATTTAATCTTTGGAACTGCTTTTTCTAGTAATTTTGCAGCCCAATGTACAACATTTAAGTCCGTATATAAGATGGTTTCAACCCCAGGCTTTTGTACTTTCAATACAACGTCTTCACCTGTGACTAATTTAGCAGCATGTACTTGAGCGATTGATGCTGAAGCAAGCGGTTTTTCATCAATAAAACTAAAAATCTCATTGAGATTTTTGCCATCAAACTCTTCAGCCAAAACGCCTTGAATATAACTAAATGGCAACGTTGGGGTTTGATCTAGACAACCTTGGAACTCTTGAACATATTCACGAGGAAATAAAGATGGTGTACTGGCAATAAACTGTCCGAGCTTAATATAAGTTGAACCTAATGATTCAAAGGTTTCACGCATGAGTTTAGCGTTACTCGGTTTTTCGGTTGCATATTTCACACCTGCTTGTGCCGCAACCATAACTGTCTCACCAATACGTGCAACAGAGCGTAGTCCATCAAATAAAATATTTCTTTTCATAATCTTTCATTGTCTCGAAAATGGCATTAGTTTAGCAAAGTTTGCTGATATTACCGATCAAGTTGCCTGACAAACTGGACAATTTGCATCTTTTTCAAATTGTAGAATGCGCTGTGAAAGGTTGAAACCATTCCAAAGTAACAGTTTTTGCTTGAGCGGTGTTAAACCCAAGCCTAAATAAAGCAAAGTGTGATGTGCTTGTAATGACGCTATCATTACAGGTGTGGTCGCTAGTACCCCAGATTCAGCACAACGCAAGCCTTCATCTGCTTGCTGTTCTTTAGGAAATAGACATTCATAACAAGCTGAATCGGTATCCACCATAAATAATTGTGCTTCAAAACCAATCGCAGACGCACTAATCAGTGGGACTTGCTGCTTTCTACAAGTTAAATTTACTAGATATCGGGTAGTAAAGTTATCACAACCATCTAAAACTACATCTTGGTGCTGTACTAAATCATCAGCATTCGTTTCATCAAATCGTATATTTTGATAGTTGACTTGTATATGTGGGTTAATATCTTGTAGATGTTTAGCTAGAACTTCTGCTTTGTAGTGTCCCAAATCATTTGAGGTAAACGCAATCTGTCGTTGTAGATTGCTCATTTCAATACTATCGGCATCAACAATCGTTATCTTTCCTACGCCCGCACGAGCAAGCAATTCGGCACTTGTGCAACCGATACCCCCTGCACCGACAATCAGAACATTAGCTAGTTTCAGTCTTTCTTGTGCTTCAATATCCCAACCATCCAACAGAATCTGACGACTATATAGATGCATCTCATCGTCACTCAGTTCAAATGCATTTTCTTGATGGTCAGACACGTTCTTTCTTCTCAAATGAATCACTTATTCTTGATTTTAAATGTGCAAAATGATTTAGCAAAGAAATAAGTGTTATATCTTCAATGATTTTACTTTGACAAACTCACACTTTTACCCCAATATTTTTATTATTCTTTAACAGCCTAATAAAATCAATAAGTTACGATACAGTGTAAAAACTTTGGGTATTTACATAAATTAGCGTTCAACTTTATGTTTTTGCTTAATTTATTTATGCTATTTTATAGTTCACTGCCGCATAGGCAGCTTAGAAATATATAACAGATTATTATAAATTAGTGATTCAGTTCACTGCCGCATAGGCAGCTTAGAAAAACGGGGTAGACATGCGTTTAATTTATTTGGCGTTCACTGCCGCATAGGCAGCTTAGAAAATGTTTACACAAGGTTCCCAGTACACGCCGTTGTTCACTGCCGCATAGGCAGCTTAGAAAACGTAAACGAAGCAAGTCTTCACGCGCGCCCCGTTCACTGCCGCATAGGCAGCTTAGAAAAAAACACCTGTAAGATAAAAGCGAACATCATTGTTCACTGCCGCATAGGCAGCTTAGAAAATGTACATCATTCGCATTGCAGATAAGAGCACGTTCACTGCCGCATAGGCAGCTTAGAAACTTGAGCGCTTGCTCTAACTCGTCATACAACCGTTCACTGCCGCATAGGCAGCTTAGAAAGATAAATTGAAGCAGTTGTAGCAGTAAGAGAAGTTCACTGCCGCATAGGCAGCTTAGAAATCTAAGTGAATTCAACGAAATCACAGATCTGGGTTCACTGCCGCATAGGCAGCTTAGAAAAGCAATGATGCCGTCAGTGTCATTTTTTACATAGTTCACTGCCGCATAGGCAGCTTAGAAAACTCCAAAATGCCAACTCGTAATACCAGTAATATTCACTGCCGCATAGGCAGCTTAGAAAAATCAAAGATAGTGAATTAGTTCACATAATCTGTTCACTGCCGCATAGGCAGCTTAGAAAAGCTAGAAATAAAACATGGGTAGAGCGTGGGATGTTCACTGCCGCTTAGGCGGCTTCACCCCTTACTTCTTCTGATCATGCATAATTTCATAAGACTGCGCTCTCAATAAATCTTCTTTAGTACCGAATGTACTGTTACGAAGTTGGTTAATTGATTTCTGTTTGTTTGCATCATCCACGTCACTTTGCAAAATCCGCTGACGCTCTGACAGATAATGATTGACCTGCTTTTGCCAGATAGCTTCTTCATGATCAACTTTTTCTAAACGATCAGCAGCTTCTGGCCCCAATAAACTTTCGCGCATATTCCGCAACTCTTGCGCTGATCCACCTTTCGCTTGAATCTCTTGGGTTAATTGCTGTAATTCAGAAAATTGCATTGAAACTCTCACACCATCTGCCATCGTTTCGGGTAAATGATCAATCATCTTCGCCAACTCCATTGCCTTTTGCTGCGTAGTTAAACTCTTATTAGCGTGAATGCGCATTTGATCAATACTAAACTGATTCAGACTTCTTTCATTCCCAAAAAAAGCTTGAATTTCAGCCTCATTAAAAAACTGTTGTTGTAACTTCGCCATTTGATCAATGATATTTTGAAACTTATCAATTTCATCACTTTTAAAATGAGTACTGGTTCTAAGGTTCTTCAAGCTATGAGTATAGGCCACATATTGATCAAGTAAATAGCTTGCATAACTTGCAGCCGTTTCAGGTAAAGTTGCGCTTAAGTATTGGCGAATATCTAAAATAAGCTCAGGTTCAGTCTTTTCTCCCAAACTCGAAAAGAAATAATCAAAACAACTGCGAATACCAACAGTTAAAATCAACTTCCCCTTTGCATCAACTTGAATCGGACAATCAATTTGAGTGCCCTGTAAAGACGGCGCAAGCGTAGGCATTTTCCCAGTCTTACTTTCATTCCCACCACTAGGCAGAATATTATTTTTCATCAAGCTTTGAGTATGCAGATCATTTTGACTGCTTTTATTTTGATCTTCAGGTTTAAAAGCCCAATAGATTAGGGTCAACAAAACAAACAAACACGCGATACTTAAAAAAATTATTATTTTATTATTTAATACCTTAGCACTCATATTCCGTTACTCTATTTTCTAATTAATTATTGAATCTATGTTAAATCAAGGGAGTAAATCCATTACTCCCTTGATCATATTTTTAAAGGTTTTGGTTTTTCAAGCGGTTAGCATGGAGACGAAATGGTGTCACAGGATTTTGTAAAAAGCCCACCAGCCCTAAGACCTGATTGACTTCATCTAAATGATTAAATGCATAGTTATCACGTATTACTGTGCCCAAATGGCTTGAACAACGAGGAACAAGACCATCACTTTCACCCGGTATTATTAATGATGTCGCTGTTAATGCATAATCCATTGGATCTAAAGCATTGGTAAATGGACTTGTTCCACTCCATGAATAGTATCGAACCCCATTACTTGCAAGCTCCGTACCTGATCCGCAGGCTGTTGTTGGTACACCTGCTGGGAAGCGTTGATTAAAATCAGCAGATCCAGCTGTCGTTAGTGAGTTAAGCCCTGCCAACGCATCTTGGTCATAATAATTACCAGAACCGATACCAATCAATGCACCAAATGCATCCACCGCCGCTGCAATCACAGGAGTTGCTGCAGGGCCAACTGGAGATTGAGTAAAGGCATATACTGCATCAGCAACATCTGAACCTTTAACTGGACCTCCAACTGCTGTAACAGATGCAACTCTATTCGGTAATAAACCTGCCACATATCGAATCGAATGTGTGCCGTGGCTATGTCCAATCAGATTTACCTTTTCAGCACCTGTAATCGCTAAAACCTGTTTGGTTTGGAGTAACAACTGCTCACCACGAACCTCTGACGAGTTAAAGGATGCTTGTTGTGCCACAAAGACATTTGCACCATTTCCAACCAAGTCTTCTGTAATCCCATGCCAGTATTGCATTGGGCCAACAGCCGAAAAACCAGCCATCCCATGTGCTAACAAAATAGGATATTTGGTTTTTGCATAGTCAGATGTCACCCTTGCACTTCCGCCAACGGAACAGGAGTTCACATTACAATTTTGCCATGATGCTTTTGGTGATAGAAAATCGAACAAACCAGCATGAACAACAGATCCGCTACTCACCAGCATGCCAGCCATCAAAGTCATAGCGTTTAGATATTTTTTTTTCACGTTTTTGCTCCAAGCATTTTTCATTTTTATAACAACAATATCGTCTTTAAACTTTGTATAAGGAATCATTCCAAATCTACAAAAGACTTGCAAAAGTATACTCGCAAGAAATATTGTGTGATTTTTAGACTAAAACAAACTGCGCCAAAATCATAACATCACGCGCCAATTTTTTTATTAAGTGACAAAATTCCGATGAGTGTACATTTTGAAATTACGTGTGCTACATTATTTTCAAATTAAATCAAATAAGCTTTCAAAAGGAATTTGAGTAGCGTTATGAGTATTCCTCGCCATCTTCATCAGCATTTCATTAGTAGTTCTTATGCTCACTTGATTAGTGAAGTCGTCTCACAGTGGGATATCACTGTTGCAGAGTTGTTTTGGGGCACTGGTGTTGAAATAGAAAAACTAAACGATCTGAATTATAAAATTAGTCTTTCTTCATTTAAAAAAGTGATTGCGCGCTCGATTGAACTCACCAAAGAACAAGGCCTTGGTTTCTTCGCAGGCCGTCAATTAAAAATTAGCTCACATGGTTTGCTTGGTTTTACAGTCGCAATCTCAAAAAATCCGCTGGATGCTATTGAAACCATCAATCAATTTGTCAGTTTGCAATGTTCATTTGTTGAGTTAAGTTTTAACATCGAGCAAGAACGCGCCTATTACCATATTATTTATGACGGTACTGCGATTGATTTTGATGATCGTGCTGACTTACAAGCATATGAGTTTAGCTGTGTTTTCTTTCTAACGGGCTTTGTATATTTGGTCAGATTTTTCATTCCAAGCTTCAAACCGAGTATAGATTTACAGTGTAAATATCCAGAATATTTTTCTCGTTTTGAAGAGATACTAAGCTCGACTTTTGAACAAATCCGCTTCGAGCAACCTCGTACCTGCTTAATTACCTCTACTCAGCTTTTAGAAATGCCCTTGAGCATGTCAGACCCACTCACTTCCGAAAAATTTAAGCTTCTTTGTCAAAAAGAATTAGATGATTTAGCGACAACACAAGATATCCTGTATCGCGTCAAACAACTGATTGATGATGAAGTTGAAGGCTTGTTAAGCATTGATCAAGTTGCAAAAAAATTAAATCTTACCAAGCGAACCTTACAACGTATGTTGCAAGAAAAAAATATAAGCTTCCAAATCCTTTATGATGATGTTCGTAAGTCAAAAGCTCAAAAAATGCTCCTGAACCCTTTTATCACCAAAGATGACGTCGCAAAAAAACTGGGTTACTCCTCTATATCGAGTTTTAATCGCGCCTATAAACGGTGGGCAATCGAATAGTTTTGTTGGAGAAGTCGAGTAAATTATTATCTTTTTAAATTTACAAACTGTTATATCAGCTATTTATATTCAGGAATCACGCAATTAAATTAAGAAAAAGCGATGGCCATTACCATCGCTTTTTTTGAATTAACCGATTAGAAAGTTCCAATCATCTATTCACACTTGAACATATGGATGTATGTAAAACCTATTTTACAGCTTTCGCATAGCGTTCATTGACTTTATTCCAATTCACGACGCTCCAAAAGGCGTTGGTATAATCTGCTCTACGGTTTTGATATTTCAAATAATACGCATGTTCCCAAACATCTAAACCAAGCAAAGGTTGACCTTTCTTCTCAGCAATGTCCATCAATGGATTATCTTGGTTTGGGGTTGAAGTAACTTCTAATTTACCTTGTTGATTGACAATTAACCATGCCCAACCTGAGCCAAAACGACTGGTCGCTGCTTGATTAAATTGTTCTTGAAAAGCTTTGAATGAACCAAAATCTTGATTAATTTGCTTTAATAACTTGGCATTTGCCTTCCCTGTTTTATTGGTTGGCGCTAAGCTCTCCCAAAAGAAAGCATGGTTAAAATGCCCACCACCATTATTACGAACGGCTGCGTTGTATTTAGAAATCTGTTGTTGGATTTGCTCTACACTTAATTTATCCAGTTCAGGATACGTCTTGATCTGAGCATTTAAATTATCGACATATGCTTTGTGATGTTTACCATAGTGAATTTCCATCGTTTGCTGATCAATGGCAGGCTCTAAAGCATTACTTTTGTAGGGTAACGGTGCTTGTGTGAAATCTGCAAAAGCAGACATACTCAAGCTCGAACACACAACCAAAGCCAATAAACCTTTGTTCAGATATCGCATTATTTAAATCCAATTTGATAATAGTTTTCATTATCAATATATAAGTAAATCATGCATGCGTCAAAATAGGCTACAAACGGATACATTAAAACGATCAAAAAGTTGAAAAGTACAGTGCTATTTGACTGCACTTTTCAGATCTATTCAGTTACTTCGCAGCCATACGAATCGCGCCATCTAAGCGAATCACTTCACCATTGAGATATGAGTTCTCAGCAATATGAACCACTAAGCGCGCAAATTCTTCAGGACGACCCAAACGTGATGGATAAGGCACCATTTGCCCTAACGCATCTTGGACATTTTGTGGTAAGCCTTTGAGCATTGGCGTTTCCATAATGCCTGGTGCCACAGTCATCACGCGAATCGCATGACGTGCCAATTCACGCGCAAGTGGTAAGGTCATCGCCACCACAGCCCCTTTAGATGCCGAATAAGCAGCCTGACCAATTTGACCATCAAAAGCAGCAACCGAAGCTGTATTCACAATCACGCCGAGATCTTCGTCACCGTCCTCGACGGTATTTTTACTCATCGCATCTGCTGCAAAGCGAAGCATATTAAAGGTCCCTGTGACATTGATATGCAAAACTTTTGAGAACATAGCGAGATCATGTACCCCTTCTTTTCCGATTACTTTTGCCGATGGCCCAATCCCTGCGCAGTTCACTAAACCATGCAAACTGCCATGTTTTTCCAGCACAGTTTTAAAAAATTGCTCTGCTGCCTGTTCATCAGTGACATCTAGTTTTACAAACTGCGCTTTTTCACCCAAAGCCTGCGCTTGTTGTTCTCCAACTTCGGCATTCATATCCACCAAGGTAACAGAAGCACCCTTTTCAACGAGATACTCAGCAGTTGCAGCACCTAGACCTGAACCACCACCTGTAATAACAAAGTGCTTTCCTTGAATTTTCATTTACTTTTCCTATCAAATTAAAGTGATATATTTTTATAACAGAGAGTAAAGACAACTTTTTTCCGATACAATTCCAAAAAGTAACAAATGTGATGCAACTTTTGAGCATTCAACCGATTTACCCTCCTATTGTTTCTGTCGCATATGAGCCTAAACCCAAGTCTTGATCTTCATTCCACTAAAGATACAATTTCTAATGCACTGATTCGTGAAGCAGTGAGCGTCGCTGCAAGTCGTGGTTTGAATATTGTACAGATTGCCAATCGCGCTGGCATTTCATCTGAGTTATTAACATCAACGAAAGCCCGTATTCCTGTCACACAGTGTGCACAATTATGGGTAGAACTTGCTGAAAGCATGAATGACGAATTCTTGGGAATGGATACGCATCCAATGCGCCGAGGAAGTTATAAATTATTGGCCAAACTGGCATTTAATACCGAAACATTAGAGCAAGCGATTAAGGAAATTCTGAGATTTTTAGCGCTAGTGCTTGATGATATTCAAGCTGAACTTATTCAACAAGGCGATAAAGCGTATTTAATATTACATGATCGTGAACAACCTAAACGCATGTTCACTTACTCCACATTCTTAATGTTAGTGCATAGTTTAATGTGTTGGTTAAGTGATCAACGCATTAACTTTCACAAAATGACATTTAAATGTCATCAGCCTGTAGAAATACAGGACTATCGTGTCCGTTTTTGTGAAAATATTCAATTTAATGCTGAACAAAACAGAATTGAATTTGACGCTCATTATCTCAAACATAAAATTAAGAAAGATAAAAATGCCTTAAAGGATTTTCTAAAACATACACCGTACAATTTGATTGTACGTTTTAAGAATGAAAATTCTTTAAGTTTACAAATTCGTCGTCAACTGCTCGTACAAGCGCCTTCTCAGTGGGCTGAGCTGAAAGATTTTGCGCAACAGTTGAATATGTCGACTGCAACAATTCAAAGACGTCTAAAACAAGAAGGTGTCAGTTATCAACAGCTTAAAAATGATATTCGTTGTGATATTGCGATTGAAAGATTAAGTAAAACTAATGATTCAATTCAAAGCATCAGCGATGATCTTAATTTCCATGACCCCAGTGCCTTTCACCGCGCATTTAAAAAATGGAGTGGCGTAAGTCCCGGTAGTTATAGGAAATCATCTCCGAGTAAACAAAATTTTCTCGGTCATTTAGAGTCGTAAATGGAGTTTAATGATGTTCTTACCTGAAATTTTTGTGGAAAAAGATCTTGAGAAGTTATACGCACTCATTCAAGACTATCCTTTTGCAACGTTGATTAGTCATAGTGCTGAAGGTGTAGAAGCCAATCATTTGCCGTTTAAGTTATTACTCGACAAAGAAAGTGATACTGCTTTTTTAATCGCACATATCGCCAAGGGCAACCCTCTACATACACAAATTGAGAATAACACAGACGTCCTCGTTATTTTTCAGGGAGAACAAGGTTATATCTCGCCTAACTGGTATCCAACCAAGCAGCAACATCATCAACATGTACCGACATGGAATTATCAAGTTGTGCATATCAAAGGAAAGATTAACTTTTTACATGATGAAAAGTCTTTGCGGGGAATTCTGGCAAAACTCACCCGTACGCATGAGGCCAAACAAGCCAAACCTTGGAAAATGTCAGATGCACCAAGCGAATATATTGCCGAAGAGTTGAAAGGGATTATTGGAATTGAGATCCAAATTGAAAAAATTACCGGTAAATTCAAGCTTAGTCAAAATCGTGAGAAAATTGATGCTTTAGGCGTTGTTGCTGGTTTAGAACAACAAGGCGAGCAAGGTTTAGCCAAAGCCGTTCAGCAATATATCGAAGATTAAGACAGCTTTTGTCCTAAGCTGACCCGATCATTACCACCATAATCTTTGATCGTTTCGATTTCGCTAAAACCGTACTGTTCAAAGATTTCACGTACTGCTTGTCCTTGATCATAACCATGTTCAAGGACAATCCATCCTTTAGCCTTGAGCCAACTTTTCCCTTGAGAAATGATGGTTTCAATATCTGCAAGCCCATGCTGATCCGCAACTAATGCACGTTCAGGTTCTGACTTGAGCTTTTGCATATGCACATCATCAGGATCAATATACGGCGGATTTGATACAATTAAATCAAACTTTTGCGCGTCTAGAGCATCGAACCAAGCCCCACAAGCAAATTTAACTTGAGTTAAGCCATGTCGAACCGCATTTTCTTTAGCAACATCTAATGTCGGTTGATAAATATCGGTTGCAGTCACCTGCCACAGCGGACGTTCGCTCGCAAGTGCTAAAGCAATTGCACCCGTCCCCGTGCCTAAATCGACCATGTTGGTATCTGGAGTAAGCCGCAGTCTTAAAACTGTTTCAATGAGTATTTCAGTATCTGGACGAGGAACTAAAGTGTCATGTGTCACTTTTAAATCTAAAGTCCAAAATGGTTGTGAACCGATGACATACGCGAGTGGTTCACCCTGTGAAATTCGAGCAAGCCCCGCGAGGTAAGTTTGCTCTTGAATTTCAGTCAATTCTTGCTCAAGTCTTAGTTTTAATTCTAAAGCACTGACACCTAAAAGATGTTCAAGTAGCCATGCTGCTTCTTGACGTTCATAGCTATCAATTTCGCCATTCATCTCTAAAGCTTGAGCAATATTCATTAGCCGCCATTTTCCTGCGCCAGCATAGCTAACTGATCTGCTTGATATTCACGATGTAAACTATCTAGTAATTCTGTCAAATCACCCTCCATAATCGCATCCAACTTATATAAAGTCAGATTGATACGGTGATCTGTCATACGACCTTGTGAATAGTTATAGGTACGGATACGTTCTGAACGATCACCCGATCCAACTAAATCACGACGCATTTCAGAGGTTGCTGTTTCTTGTGCTTGGCGTTTTGCATTTTCCAATCGAGATACCAGTAGTGCCATCGCTTTGGCTTTGTTCTTATGTTGAGAGCGCTCCTCTTGGCACTCAACCACGACACCCGACGGAATATGGGTAATACGCACAGCAGAGTCAGTTTTGTTAATATGCTGACCACCTGCACCTGATGCACGGTATGTATCAATACGCAAATCTGAAGCATTGATTTCAACTGTGGTATCGACATCGACTTCTGGCAGAATGGCAACTGTACACGCTGAAGTGTGCACACGACCTTGAGATTCGGTTGCAGGAACACGTTGTACACGATGTGCACCACTTTCAAACTTCAAACGCCCATATACGCCATCACCATCGATACGGCAAATCACTTCTTTATAGCCGCCATGCTCACCTTCATTTTCTGAAAGCACTTCAATACGCCAGCCTTGTGTTTCAGCAAATTTACTATACATACGGAACAAATCACCCGAGAAGATCGCGGCTTCATCCCCACCTGTACCAGCACGAACCTCTAGATATGCTGAATTGGCGTCATTTGGATCTTTAGGAATCATCAGAACATTGAGTTGTTCTTCTAATTCAGCCAAAAGCGCCTTATTGGCTTTAATCTCTTCTTCTGCCATATCTTTGAAATCTGGATCAGACTTCATCATTTCTGCGGTTTCAATATCTTCTTCAGCTTGACGATATTTACCCCAAACTTCGGTAATTTCTGATAAATCACTATGTTCACGAGACAGTTTACGGAAACGTTTATTGTCTGATATCACTTCTACATCAGCAAGCAATGCAGTCAGCTCTTCATGACGATCACAAAGTTGATCTAGTCTTAAACGGAGTGATGCTTTCATGGGCGAAATATCTCAAAATCTAAAGGCTCAGCGCTTATCAAAATGATAAGGCATAAGCAAAATCAAAAAATTGCGCATAGTTTACAGATTCTACTGATTAAAAGACATAGAGAAGCCCCGTAACTTACGATTCCATCATCATTTCATCACAAATTGTTCAGCTTTGGTTTTCATGACTTGTTCTAATTGCCGATCTCATATATAAAAAAGTCTAAAAGAGTAAATACAAAGATAAAACAATAGGATAAAACGATGAATAATTTTATTAACCGCCCTACCTCTGCGTTTATTGCGGCAAGTTGGGTCGCATTACTCACAGGAGGCGTTGGTTTCATTATCGGATTGTGGAATGCCGATATGCCACTGCATGAAAAAGGTTATTACTTTGTGATTTTACTTTATGGCTTATTTTCTGCCGCGTCATTACAAAAAACAGTTCGAGACCAATTAGAAGAGATTCCCGTGACAGCGATCTACTATGCTTTATGCTGGGCATCTATGGCTGTATGTATTGTACTGTTGCTGATTAGTTTATGGAATGCTGACATCACCATGAGTGAAAAAGGTTTTTACATCATGTCATTTCTACTCAGCTTGTTTGGTGTGGTGGCGACACAAAAGAATATTCGTGATTTGAACTATTTACGTCTACAAACAGGACTTGATACGCGTCAACCACAGCGCGAAGAATCTTCATCACAACAAAATGATCAAGACTAAGGTCTGTGAAATGTCAGCAGACCCTTAAATAAATATAAAGAAGTTTTAGAGCATAAAACTTCTTTCACCACAAAATCACAACCAATTGTTTTATCATGATTTTTTATATAATAACTTTTGTTTCGCAACAAAACGCTACAATCCAGACACTAAACCGCAATACTTCAGACTGACCTCTCCACAATTTCTCACTCAACTCTTGTTACATTTGCACCCATTAGAAATGATGTCCAATTTACTCAGGACATGGAGTCAAAAATGAAATTAAACGTTTGGTTATGTAGTGCGATTTTCGCAACATCTTCTTTGGTCACTGCTGCTCATGCTGACAATGCCACTCGTGTCGCTGCAACATCAGCGCTAGGTAGTGTGGTAGGTACGGCTATTGGTAAAGAAGTTGGCGGCCATAATGGTGCTTTGATTGGCTCTGCTGTAGGTGGTGCGGGTGGCGCTGCTGCTGCAAGTAACAAACGTACCCGTACAGAAGCTGCCATTGGTGGTGGTTTAGGTGGTGTTGGTGGTTATGCTGTTGGTAAAAATGTCGGCGGAACTACAGGTGGTTATATCGGCGCTGCTGCTGGTGCCGCTGGTGGTGCAGCATTAGGTCGTCAAGTTGGTCAAGATCGTTATTATGACAGTCGCCAAAACCAAAAGAAAAAATGGAAGAAAAAGAAAAAACATCATCGTCATTGATTCAAATAAAGCACCTTCGGGTGCTTTATTATTCGCTACTAGAAATTAATCCTACATGAGTAGATAAAAAATATGATTGCCATGTAAAAACCATCCTCTCATCAATTTGATTAGACAATAAAAAAGCGCCTTACGGCGCTTTTTTAGATATACAAATTAGTTTGCATATACTGGGAATTTTGCACAAACAGTTTCAACTTTAGCTTTAACATCAGCGATGACTTTCTCATCACCTTTGCTATCAATAATGTCAGCGATCCAACCAGCAAGTTCACGCACTTCAGCTTCACCGAAACCACGTGTCGTCACCGCAGGCGTACCAATACGAATACCAGAAGTAACGAATGGAGAGCGTGGATCATTCGGCACAGCATTTTTGTTTACTGTGATATGAGCAGCACCTAACCAAGCATCTGCATCTTTACCAGTTACATCTTCTTGTTTAATCAATGACAACAAGAATAAATGGTTTTCTGTACCGCCAGAAACAACATCATAACCACGTGAAATGAAGACTTCAGCCATCGCTTGAGCATTCTTAACAACTTGTTGTTGGTAAGTTTTAAACTCTTCTGACATCGCTTCTTTGAAACAAATTGCTTTAGCAGCAATCGCATGCATCAAAGGACCACCTTGGTTACCTGGGAAAACAGCAGATTGAAGTTTTTTCTCAATTTCTTCATTTGCTTTCGCAAGGATTAAACCAGAACGCGGACCACGGAGGGTTTTATGCGTTGTTGTGGTTGTTACGTCAGCAATTTGCACAGGGTTTGGATAAACACCCGCAGCAACTAAACCAGCAACATGCGCCATATCAACAAATAGGTAAGCACCGACTTTGTCAGCGATGTCACGGAAACGTTGCCAATCAACGATTTGGCTATAAGCAGAGAAACCTGCCACGATCATACGTGGTTTGTGCTCTAGGGCTAAGCGCTCGACTTCTTCATAGTCGATTTCGCCTGTTTCAGTATTTAAACCATACTGAATCGCATTATAGGTTTTACCAGAAAAGCTAACTTTAGCACCATGCGTCAAGTGACCGCCATGCGCCAAGCTCATACCCAATACTGTATCGCCTGGATTAAGAAGCGCTAAATAAACGGCAGAGTTCGCTTGAGAACCCGCATGTGGTTGAACGTTTGCATAATCAGCACCGAACAATTCTTTTGCACGATCAATTGCAAGTTGTTCGATCACGTCCACATATTCACAACCGCCATAATAGCGTTTGCCAGGATAGCCTTCTGCATATTTGTTAGTAAGTTTTGATCCCTGTGCTTCCATCACAGCTTGAGAGCAATAGTTTTCAGATGCAATTAACTCAATATGAGCTTCTTGGCGTACGCCTTCAGAAGCAATCGCTTGAGCAATTTCTGGATCAAATTCAGCAATAGAAATATTGGCAAACATTAGCGGAGGGTCCTATAAAGTAGGGCTTTTAAGCCGTGCTAAAGATTGGTGCGAATTATAGCATGAAGTTTACTGTTTCACAGATCGATATTTATTTAATTCTTCGTGAATTTCATTCATGTTTCGTTTGAAAAACTCAAAGTACAAATTTGGAAGATTGCAACGGCGGTTTTATCAGATCAAGGTGTTCAAGATAAGGGAGGCAGGAAAGAAAAAGGTAAGGATTAAAAATGAATACGGTTTTAAAGCCCAACCACATGAAGATAAAATGGCTGGGCTTACTTCCTCGTTATTTATTGAGCTGGCATAGTCGCTTTAACATCATTCACAATATTATTGATATTAAGAGCATAAGCTGTGCCGTGATCCCATTCAGCGTTAGTGAAATATTGAATGCTTGAACCCTTATTGTTTGCGGTCAATACCAATAAATCGGTGGCTGCTTTCGGAACGGTCGCATCCTTCCCGCCCTGATAAATAATCACAGGTTGATTTAGTTTTACTTGAGCTGGTTGAGAATCCTTTTCTAAGAACGATTTAACCAAAGGAATAGTCATAAAATTCATTTGAGTTCGTGGATAGTTTGTTAAATCAACATTGCTTTTTAAATGCTCCTGCATAGCAGCACCAAACTTATCTCCTAGTACATCTCCACAATCTTGTTCTGCTCTACTCGCAATTAGATCAGTTGGCGATTTAAAAATATTTGAATAACCAAAAGTAGGTTCTTGATTGCGCAAACCCGCGGTAATGAGTGCTGTAAAGGTGTCCAGTTGTGCATACACTGGAATTTGTTGATTTACAGGTGCATTTTCAACAGATTGCTCCCCTAAAGCTAGGATCGCTGCAAGGTTCGATGCAGGTGCAACCGCAATCGTTCCTTTATAATCAAGTTTGGCACGACTCGCGTATTGTGCAGCTCCTAAAGCGGCATGACCTCCCTGAGAATGCCCGACTGTCATCCATTGACGTGAAGTAAGTTTACCTTGCCCTGATAAATAAGCACGAGCAGCAACGACTGCATCAGTGATTGAATATGCCTCGCTTTTCACATTTAAAAATGGATGTAGTTCTCGACCACTTGGCTCACCCAGCCCTTCATAGTCAGGTGCAACAACGACATAACCAGCGGCAAGTAATTGACTGATCATACCCTTTATATAGTCATTTGTTGCATTTCGACTCGGCGCACATTGATCAGCAACCCCAGTCGTGCCGTGTGCCCAAGCAACAATCTTCCAGCCTGTTGCTGGCATTGGTCCACCAGGTACAAACAACAAACTGGTTGCTAATGTTTCTTTACCATTCACGCCCAACATCTTATACGTCAGAATTAAACTTTCAGAAGCAACGGCACTAAAGTCTGACTTCGTATAAGGTTCAGGGATACCTGCAACAGGATCTTTTATATTATTTTCAGGAATTTCAGGTTTTGGAACAAATATCGTCGTCCCATTATCGTCACCGCCGCCGCAAGCTGTAAGTAATAAGCTCGTACTCAGCATCGCAACCGTTAATAACTTCATGTGCATTTCGTTTTTCCTTAACTATTTTTTATGATTTTATCCTTAGGAATGATTACTCTAAGGCAATTACAGCAACAAGAATTACGCCTATTACAAAATTGTTTCAAGTACTTTTTTATCATTCATTCTATTTTTTGACTTTTATTTATGCAACATCCATTCAATTTCTAAAAAAATCAAAAGACTCAAGCGATCATTCACACCGCTTTTATAGAATTTCTTGTAAGATAATAAAATTCTAAATTCGTCGTAGGTTTAACATCATGCAAGCCATTATCTTAGATACTGAAACACATACACTAAATGGTTTGCCGATTGAAATCGCTTATGCACCCATCGAAATAGAAAATGGAAAATTAAGCTTAGATAAAAAGAAAATTTTTGATCAGCTTTATCAAGTCGGTCAACCGATTTCCTTTGCCGCAATGGCGGTGCATCATATTTTAGAATCAGATTTAATTGATCGACCGTTTTACACGACGTTCCAACTGCCAGAACAAACCACTTATATCATTGGTCATAATGTTGATTATGATGTGACAGCCATCGCCAAATGTGGCGTGGATATCTCAAAATTAAAACCGATTTGTACCTTAGCGCTTGCACGTCGAGTATGGGAAGATGCTGAAGCGTACAATATTTCAGCCTTAATTTATTTGATCTCTAAAGGCAGCGATAAAGCGCGAGACATGTTAAAAGGTGCGCATCGTGCTGATGCTGATATCATCTTAACAGCCAATATTTTGATGCATATTATTCATCAGTTGGATATTCAGAATATTGAACAACTTTATCTTGCCTCAGAAGAAGCACGTATTCCTAAAACGATCACTTTTGGTAAACATAAAGGTACAGCCATCCAAGACTTACCAGCTGACTATATTCAATGGTTACTGCGCCAAGATGATTTAGATATTTATTTACGTAAGGCTTTAGAGACGAAACTGATTAAATAAAATATCAACCCAATGATATTTAATAAATTATTAACATAAATGTCATTATTGCACCGTATCTTAGCCCCTATCAAATTTTTGGCTGGGGGCAAGACGAACATATGTCACATTTTTTTAAAACTGAGCTGGGACAAACAGCCTTACAACAACGTAATATTGCTTTAAATGCGCGCCAACGTCGTTTATTACTGCTGATTGATCATGAAGATTTCCAAATGCTTGATCATGACTATAAGAAGAAAATTGCCCCAACTGAGCTTGTTCAACAATTAATAGACATGGGCTTGTTAGCTGAGCAAACTTCATCGACTACAAAAATGAGAGTCCAAGAAGATTTATACATAGAAAATCATAAAGCAAATAATTTAACGCACTCTATGCCGACACAAAGCGTAGAGACAACAACAGCGACGAACAATCAAAATATTGAAGAGGTACTTGCGTTAGAAAAACTTTCTTTTGTTGAAGTTCAGCAAGTCATGATTCAAACACTAACCACCTATTGCGGTTTAATGGCAAAACCATTGATTCAGCAGATACAAAAGAGCAAGACTATATCTCAACTCAAACTTTGTCAGATGCAATGGATTACGTCTCTACAGGAATCTCGCATTGCACCAAATCAGTTGAATCAAACATTGAAATTGATTAATTACTCGGTGCGGCATTTATAGAACATATCGGGATGAGTATTTCTAAATAATACTAAAATCGTTGTTTTAATAATCAAGAAGCATCTTTGTTTAAAGGTATATATTTACCTATAAGTATTTTTTGCCTATGATGTGGCACACATGCGCTCATAGCTCAACTGGATAGAGTACAGGTCTCCGAAGCCTGTGGCGTGGGTTCGAGTCCCGCTGAGCGCACCATAATTACTTTTCATCCCTTCTCAAATCATCTAAAAAACATTGCAAAACAAATATTCTTCGATCAAGTTTATTATCAATTCTTCTCATGCTCTCTCAATAATTACCGCATCAGTTGCGGTAAGTGCTTAATCACTTAAAAAAGTTACCGTAAATTTCAAAACAAGTCGTTAGCCTTACTGATAGTCGCATTAAATCAAAGATCAGTTACCACAAGAAAATTCAGCCAACTCAATTACTAAGTTGATAGATGGTGGTGGATTATTTTTAATTATTGATAAAAATGAGGTCATTAAAAACTCGTGCGACTCTTTAATTTTTACACTCTAGAGTGTTCATATCCATCACCACCCTAAATTTTTCTTTTACAAAATAATAGGTTTGAGTAATGCCCATACCTCCTTTCTTTTTTATTGCTTTACTATGTGCAAATAAACCCTTGCATTGCTCTTCAACAAGAATCTTTTTTAATAATTGTCGATTGTCTATTTTTATTGGTCCTCTATATATTTTCGTATCAATCGAATGTCTAATAAAAAAATGATTACGACTAAAATCAACTGAATCTATGCTATGCCCAATACTTACTTCTCTGGGAAGATCTTTATAATAATTATTTACTGCTTTGAGAAGAACCGGATCCGTTTGATAGTCTTTCAGGTTATAAAACTTATAGTTAGCATCGATAATTTTCTGATTATATAAAAGTTCATCCAATGGATCTGATATTGCCTCTAAGGTATCATTCTTGTTTTCTTGAATTGATGTACACCCAACTAAAGCAAGCAAAGCCCCGTATAATAAAAACTTTTTCATAAAAAATTCCCATGTTTTCTACGAGCATATTTTGTTTCAATAGGAAAAGCTAGGTTAAATTTATGAATTGGCATTGAGTAAGTAAAAATCAATCGCCAAACCAAATTTATTACTCGCTGTGCCTCGTACAATGCTAATAATCAACACTAGTTGCCATGCTCTTTGCTACTCTGTTCCATATATAGAACATGATAAACCACTTTTCCACTTGGTTTATTTTTCCATATCGCTCAGAATACTCATTCTATTTAACAACGTGAGACGTTCATGACTGATGCTTTGGTGTTGAGCGATTTGTCCAAAACTTATCGTAATGGTTTTCAGGCGTTAAAAGGTATTAATTTGACCGTGCCTGAAGGTGAATTTTATGCATTATTAGGACCTAATGGTGCAGGTAAATCGACGACGATTAGTATCATTAGCTCTTTAACCAAAAAAACATCGGGTTCAGTTGAGATTTTTGGGCATAACTTAGATACCCACCCTTCACATGCCAAGCAATGTCTGGGTGTTGTTCCTCAAGAATTCAATTTTGGTCAGTTTGAAAAAACCTTTGATATTTTAGTGACCCAAGCAGGTTATTACGGTATTCCCAAAAAACTGGCGGAACAACGTGCCGAATTATATTTAGAAAAACTTGGCTTATGGAACAAACGAAACATTCAATCTCGTATGCTCTCTGGTGGTATGAAACGCCGCTTGATGATTGCACGTGCCATGATGCATGAACCTAAGTTGCTGATTCTGGATGAACCAACGGCGGGTGTCGATATTGAATTACGTCGCTCAATGTGGGATTTCCTGACTGAAATGAATGAAAATGGAACATCAATCATTCTGACGACCCACTATCTTGAAGAAGCTGAAATGCTATGCCGTCGTATAGCGATCATCGATCGTGGCGTCATAAAAGAAGATACCTCGATGAAAGGTTTCCTGAATCAAATGAATGAAGAATCGTTCATTTGTGATCTGGTAGAACCGATCAATTCGATTGATTTTAATATTATCGGTTTCACCTTTAATTTAATTGATCCTGTGACTTTAGAAGTAACGATGGATAAAGCACATAACATGAATGATTTATTCTTATTGTTACAGTCACAGAATATCCACGTCAGTAGTATGCGAAATAAATCGAACCGCTTAGAAGAATTATTCGTAAAAATGGTTGAGAAGAATCTTGCAGGAGCGGATCAATGAACTTTAGTCAATTACAAACCGCGCTTTGGACTTTAGTTGTTAAAGAAATTCGCCGTTTTATGCGGATCTGGCCACAAACCTTATTGCCCCCTGCGATCACCATGAGTTTGTACTTTGTGATTTTTGGCAACTTAGTCGGCTCACGTATTGGTGAAATGGGCGGCTTTAGCTATATGCAGTTCATTATCCCTGGTCTAATCATGATGGCAGTCATCACCAACAGCTATGCCAATGTATCCTCAAGTTTCTTTAGTGCCAAATTTCAAAAAAGCATTGAAGAATTGATTATGAGTCCTGTACCTCTACATCTGATCCTGTGGGGTTATGTGATTGGCGGCGTTTCTCGTGGTGTATTGGTTGGCTTAATTGTGACGATCATGAGCTTGTTCTTTGCACATCTAGAAATTCATAATTTCTTTGTGACTATTTATACGGTCATCATTACTTCGTTATTGTTTTCACTTGGTGGTTTAATCAACGCTGTATATGCCAAGTCATTTGATGATATTTCAATTATCCCGACCTTTGTATTGACACCGCTGACCTACTTAGGCGGCGTGTTCTATGCCATTAGTGCATTAAGTCCTTTTTGGCAAAACTTATCTTTAATTAACCCAATTGTATATATGGTCAATGCTTTCCGTTTTGGCATTTTAGGGCATAGTGACGTGAATGTTTCACTTTCATTAATCGTTGTGACCTTATGCTGTGTTGTCCTTTATGCAATTGCATATCATTTATTAGCTCGTGGTTCAGGAATGCGTGAATGAGTGTAGAACATTCTTTGTTGGGTAAAGACACCCAATACCCAACTCAATATCAGCCAGACGTTTTATTTCCAATCGCTCGCGCTGAATCCCGCCAACAATATGCACATATTGATGGGATTACTCAGGGCAAAGACTGGTGGCATGTGTTTGAAATTTCTTGGTTAAATCCTCATGGATTACCCCAAGTTGCGATTGGCCGTCTTACCTTGCCTGCAAGCTCGCCAAATCTGATCGAATCAAAATCACTCAAGCTTTATTTTAATAGTTTGAACTTCACTCAATTTGCGTCTAGACAGGTATTTATTGAGACTGTTGAGCAAGATTTATCAAAAGCTGCTGGCGCAACGCTTAAACTTGAATTGTTTCAAGTGGATGATCTGAAGATTACTCAACCCACGGGTATTTGTATTGATGACCTTATCCCTGAGCGTTTGTCTGAGCACCCCGATGCAACTTTGTTGCAGCACGATATGACGACACAAGATAATATAGAAATTGAGCTTTACTCACATCTTCTTAGAAGTAATTGTCCTGTGACTGGACAGCCAGATTGGGGGACTGTTTTTATCCGTTTTAAAGGCAAAAGACCTTGTTATCGCAGCATATTAGCTTATATTATCTCGTACCGTCAGCATAATGGTTTTCATGAGCAATGCGTAGAACAAATATTTGCGGATATTTGGCAATTGCTTAAACCAGAAAAGTTGATGGTCTATGCAACTTATACTCGTCGTGGAGGATTGGATATTAATCCATGTCGAGTTTCAGATTTGTCATGGATGCCCGAGCCAATTCGCTTGGCACGACAATAAAACGAATAAATTTGATATAGAGGACGTTCTTCAATGACCAGTTATTTCGGTATTCTTCCTTCAGCAAGCTTGAGTCAGGATATTCAACTTGCACAAGCCAATCGTGACAGTAAAGAACCACAATACCCTTTACGTGACAAAATATCTCTACAGCTTACTGATGAGTTAATTGACACCATGTTGGTTCATTTGGTTCAACAGTTTCCACCAAGTGACAAACGAGATACCACTGAAGAACTTGCTCAAAAAATTCGTAGCATTGTTTCGTCTTTGATGAAACAACTACTCGGTAAAACATCAAATGACCAAGTATTAGAGTCATTGAACTTTATGGAAAAAAGTTTGTTTATCGACAACGAAGGTAAACAACGTATTGGTACTGTACTGCCTGATAGTCTTGTTGCTGATATGAAAAAGAGTTTTGCGGAAGTCGAAGCTGGTAATGGCAAGGAACAACGTGATGCGCTCACCAAACAGTTTAAATCGTTTGCTGATGCGTTGATTCATCATTTTATGACTGAGTACAATAAGACGCTAGGTTTAGGGATGCTTAAACGTGGTGCTGCAAGCGTTGCAACCAGCGGTGTAGAGACTGCGGTTCATATTGTAATTAAGAAATTAATTCCAAGTCTAAGCCAAGCTGAGCTTGCAGTATTCGCTAAACACTTTGATCAATTGTTAGTACAAAAATAAGCTTTTGCTGATAAAAAACGGTCATTTCAAAATGGCCGTTTTTTTATCGTAAACTAAAACTTATAAATGTCACATTTTCTAAATTTTGATTGTCTCTTGCGCTTCAACCAAAGCGTTGCTTTGGTCTTGCTCACGTTTATGTTAGCATTCTCGAAGCTTAGCTTTACCTGATTTAGAATCACATGTCCCCAAGCTCACAATATAAATTTTTACGTCAAGCACCCCGCGATGGATTAAGTACAGCCACGCAGCTTTCTCGTTGGCAACAATTACACATTGATCCATGGCTTTGTCTGTTCTTGATCTTAAATGCCATACTTGGATTGACTATTTTATATAGTGCTTCCGCTCAGAATGTTGGCTTAGTTACGAGACAAGCAATAAGTTTTGGCATCGGTTTTGGCGTCATGTTGGGCTTGGCTCAAATCCCCCCAAAAGTCTATCAGGCATTTTCGCCCTACTTTTACATTTTTGGCGTGTTGTCACTGATTGCGGTTATGGTTTTTGGTGAAGTGCGTATGGGTGCGCAGCGATGGATTGATATTCCGGGCTTTGGTAGTGTGCAACCCAGCGAGTTTATGAAAGTCGGCATGCCGATGATGATTGCGTGGTTCTTGTCACGCAAAGCACTACCCCCAAGTTTTTCTCAAGTCATACTGTCATTAGTTCTGATTCTTATTCC
The DNA here is from genome assembly GCF_022549455.1 of Acinetobacter sp. NIPH 1852. Lineage (NCBI taxonomy): Bacteria > Pseudomonadati > Pseudomonadota > Gammaproteobacteria > Moraxellales > Moraxellaceae > Acinetobacter > Acinetobacter sp. NIPH 1852. Next base: position 80,308 of record NZ_JAKZGG010000007.1, read on the forward strand.
TTTTTTATTGATCGCAGAACAACCCGACTTAGGCACTTCATTACTGGTTATTGCAAGTGGTATCTTTGTACTCTTTTTAAGTGGTTTATCTTGGAAGCTGATCGCTGCTGCCGCTGGTGCAGTCGCCATTATTATTCCGATCGCATGGACATTTTTATTGCATGGTTACCAACGTCAACGTGTACTCACACTTTTAAATCCTGAAGCGGATGCCTTAGGTACAGGTTGGAATATTATCCAATCCAAAACAGCAATTGGTTCTGGTGGGTTCTCTGGAAAAGGCTTCTTAGAAGGCACGCAAGCTCATCTACATTTTCTTCCTGAGGGTCATACCGACTTTATTATTGCCGCATATTCAGAAGAATTTGGTTTGATTGGCGTAATACTACTTATTCTTTTATATTTCGCGATTATTTTTAGAACATTCCAAATTGGGTTACAAAGCTTCCATAATTATGGCCGTTTGATCGCTGGCGCATTTGGTTTGTCATTTTTTGTTTATGTATTTGTAAATGCTGGCATGGTCAGTGGTATTTTACCCGTAGTAGGTGTGCCGTTACCGTTCATGAGTTATGGCGGAACTGCAATTATAACGCTGATGTCTACTTTTGGACTGGTTATGTCCATCCATACGCATCGATAACGAGGAATTTTATAAACATATGTTGCATATAACTTTAAATAAAACAGTTAAATTTCTTAGCTTAAGTGCCAGTTTATTTTTAAGCTGTAATTGGGCATACGCGAACGAATTTTACACTCATCCAAATTATATGGCTTTTAAACAAAAAGCGATGACAACATATAATTTGAGCGGTGAACAAATCGATACTGCCATGAGTGGTGCGCGTAATATTCCTAACATTCTAAATATTATGACGCGTCCAGGTGAAAGTAAACCTTGGTATGATTATCGTTCAATGTTTTTGGTTGAAGGCACGATTCAACGCGGTATCCGTTTTAAAAATCAATACGAAGATACTCTAAACCGCGCAGAACAGCAATTTGGTGTACCTAAAGCAGTTATCCTCGGTGTTTTAGGGGTAGAAACAGGCTACGGCGCAAATAAAGGCTCTTTCGTCTCCCGCGATGCCTTAGCAACACTTGCATTTGGCTACCCTCGTCGTGCAGATTACTTTAGTGATGAACTGGCAGCACTAATTGCATGGACATATAAAGAAGGCTATCCAACCAATAGTATTGTTGGTTCTTATGCAGGTGCAATTGGCTATCCACAGTTCATGCCGAGCAATATTCAAAAACTCGGTGTAGATTACGATGGTAATGGTCATATTGATCTTAGAAATTCGGCTGTTGATGCAATTGGATCAATTGCGAACTATTTAGCTAAACATGGTTGGGAACGAGATCGACCAATTGGCTTCCCTGCTCGTTATTTAGGCAATGATCCAGAAAGCGTGATTGCGAAAGATTTGACCTTACCTAGACCTTACGGTGAACTCAAACGATTGGGTATATCACCTGTTAACCCTTTGGTAAAAATTGATGATTTAGACCTTGTAAATGTCATTGAATTACAAGATCGTTCTGGTCCGATCTATTACATCACTTATCCAAATTTCCAAGTCATTACCACCTACAACAGAAGCCGTATGTATGCGACTGCTGTATGGTTATTAGGCACTGAAGTAGCTAGTCGATAGACTAGCTTTTTCAGCAACACTAAAAAGTCAATAATTTTATTATTAAAAAAGTATGATTTTTGAGCTATTTTCATATTTGGTTACAATATTGTTCATTTTTTAATCAAAAACTGTGTGTTTTTGTTCTTTTTGTTGCTATTTATCTTTAATGACTAGACACACTTCATAGCCGATGAATATTATCCATCCCAAGTGTTCGGGCTGTTCAAACTCTTTAAGTGGTTACAACTGCCCCCAAATTGCAAATTGCAAAAGTGAATAATTAGACATGTGCACTATATTTCAGACTGTTTGATTGAAGTAGAAAAGCATGTTCTCTAGGAGTTTATACAATGCAGTTTTCGCTAAAATATATTCTAGCGCTGACAGCCGGCTTAAGTTTAAGCCCGTTACATGCAGAAATGGTACAATCTTCATCATTGAGTAATGATGTGGATGGATCTAACTTAGCCGCTCGTGTTCTAAGTAAAGATTCTCAAAATTTTAATTCGCGTCTTTCTAACGTAAATAGTCTTTCAATCACTGAGCGTTCGGGTGACCAAGTACGTCGCCAAACGATTGCAGCAAAAATTGACATTCCTGAAGAAGAGCCTTCAGTGATTGAAAAGCTTAATGCGGTTGCTTCGAACACAGTTCGTAAGTTTAGCCAAACTGGCGTTGCTTCTTGGTATGGTCGTCAGTTCCATGGCCGTAAAACAGCAAGTGGTGAAACATTCGATATGAATGCAATGACCGCTGCTCACCGTAGCCTTCCACTAAACTGCTATATCCGTGTAACCAATCGTGATAATGGTAAAAGTGTTGTGGTAAAGGTAAACGATCGTGGTCCTTTCCATGGTAACCGTGTACTTGATTTATCTTATGGTGCAGCGAAGCAAATTGGACTTACAAATGCAGGTCTTGGTAAAGTGAGCATCGAACGTGTAGACGGGCCTAACTCTTAAGTTACAGTCAGTCATACAATCAATAAAAGCCGCCTAGTGTGGCTTTTATCATTTTTGCACGGCAACACACCATACCACCCCGCAGATATTTTGACCCTTCTAACTTTCTTCGGTATATTGAGATAATTAAAAATAACCAAGATCGCAAGGAGAGCGCTGTGAAATCAATCGACGAATGGTTCGATGAATATAGTGAAAGTCATCAAAACCAAACCAATAAAAAAATCCATTGGGTATGTGTTCCAGCAATTCTTTTTTCGATTATTGGTATTCTCGCGCACTTTAGTGCCTTATTAACCGCGCTATTACTTGTTTTGACTTTGGTTTTCTATGCTCGCCTAGATATTGTACTTGCGGTTGCAATGGCTGCTTTACTCGCTGTAATGGCATGGCTGATTATTATCTTACCTGTGGGCATCGGTTTCTATATCGGCATATTCGTCATCGCTTGGATTGGTCAATTTTACGGACATAAAGTGGAAGGTAAAAAACCGTCTTTCTTTAAAGACTTACAATTCCTCCTGATTGGCCCTGTATGGTGTATGGATGCTTATTTAGCTAAAGTCCTACCTAAATGGAAATCCCGTCAAAAATTGGCGCTTACAAGCTGATTTAGCGTATATCTTTACAGCAACCCATAAAGGAAGATCGTTACTGATACATTCTTCCTTTATATTTCAACCATCCATCAATATGTTTTCTTCTTGGGTCGTGGTGTGTCCAATGGATCACCCCACCTTTATTGTTATATTCATACACCCCATAAAACTCTACCGTTTCGCCTTTTTGCAATCCCTCTATTCGTGGTGCCAAATCAATATTATGGGCAATCAAAACCGTCAAACCATTGTCCAACTCTAAAATCATTCTTTGATGTCTTGAGCCATCATTGTCATCAGGCAAAATCGCTTTCACTATTCCTTGTGAGCGCACCTGAAGCTTACTTCGTTGTTGTTGATAGGCTTGCATGATCTTGGCTTGATCATCAATAACACGCTGCTCAACAGATGAAGATGTCTCGAACTGTGTGCTCTTTTGCTTAAGCTCTAAACCAACATAAGCAAAGATCAGCAAGGTAATAACAATCAAGACCAGTACATTATTTTTCTGAGTTTTCATAGCAACCCTTTTATCAAATACAAAATAGCAAAATGCCAATCAATTTGATTGGCATTTAGATCATACAATGTCTAGCACACTTAGAATAGACGATTCATCCCATTCAAGGCAGCAACACGATATGCTTCTGCCATCGTCGGATAGTTAAATGTCGTTTCTACAAAATACTTTAAGGTATTGTTTGGACTATGCATCACCACCTGCCCAATGTGAATAATCTCAGCCGCGTTGTTACCAAAGCAGTGAATGCCCAGCACTTCTAAAGTATCTCGATGGAATAAAATCTTTAATTCGCCGACCGTATCACCTGTGATTTGGGCACGTGCCAAATGACGGAAAGAAGCCTGTCCTACTTCATATGGGATTTTTTCTTCCGTTAGTTCTTGCTCGGTTTTTCCAATCGAAGAAATCTCTGGAATGGTATAAATTCCAGTTGGCACATCTTTAATTGGTTTGACATTTTTTTCGCCAACCATATTTGCACCTGCACAACGCCCTTGGTCATAGGCAGCGGATGCTAGTGATGGCCAACCAATGACATCGCCCGCAGCAAAAATATTTTCTACTTCGGTTTGATATTGATCATTAACCATCAACTGACCGCGGCTATTTGGCACTAAACCAACATTTTCTAAACCTAAACCATCGGTATTGCCTGAACGACCATTACACCACAAGATCGCATCAGCTTTGATTTTCTTACCGCTAAGTAAATGCAATACCACGTGATCGTCAAACGTTTCTAAACGATCAATTTGTTCATTATGACGAATCAAAACGCCTTGTTCACGCAAATGATAAGACAAGGCATCAGCAATCTCATCATCCAAATAACTCAATAACTTTTGCTGAGTATTGATTAGGTCAACTTTATGGTCTAATCCAATGAAAATAGACGCATATTCACATCCAATAACACCCGCACCATAAATGATAATTTTTTGAATCGTATAATCTAAATCTAAAATTTTGTCTGAATCAAATACGCGAGGATGATTAAAATCTAATCCTTGGGGTTGATAAGGACGACTGCCCGTAGCAATCACGATTTGTTTACAAATGATCGTATCTTTAATCCCATCATGACTGAAAATCAAGACGGTGTTTTTATCGTGGATATAGGCACGGCCATGAAAAGTTTCGATTTTATTGCGATCATAAAAACGGGTATGCGTATCGACTTGTTGCTGAATCACTTTGTGCGCGTTACGTAGCACCTGTTTCATGGTGAATTGTTTCCACTCACCTACTTTTTGAAACATTGGGTCACGTTGATAACGGATAATACTTGAAACTGTTTGACGTAACGCTTTACTTGGAATAGTACCGACATGCGCACAGTTACCGCCGAGTTGATCACGAACATCCACTATTGCAACACGTTTACCTGCTTTTGCCAGCTTCATTGCCGCGCCTTCACCAGCTGGGCCAGAACCGAGAATGACTGCATCATATTTTACAATATTCCCACCAACGACCTCTTTCTTACGTGGCATTCAAAGCTCCTTGACTGTTAAACGTTTATTACTATATACATGATAACCAATATGCGTTGAATTGATGTATTTCTCAACCATATATTTTATATATACACATTTTTAAAATGAATACCTATTTCGTCCTATACACTCGTAAATTTGACTATAATGTCTAGATATCTCAAGTTAAAGGTTGTAGAAAAGATATGTCTGAACACCGTAAAGCTGAACAGGGCTTAAAACTTCGTGGCGCCGAAAAAGTCGCAAGAATTCCTGTAAAAGTGATTCCTACGGTTGAAGTACCTCGTAAACCAGACTGGATTCGCGTCAAGATGGCCGCACCAGAAGAGGTTCAACGTATCAAAACAACCTTGCGTTCGCAAAAACTGCATACTGTCTGTGAAGAAGCTGCTTGCCCCAACCTGCCAGAGTGTTTTGGTGGTGGTACAGCAACCTTTATGATCATGGGCGATATTTGTACACGTCGCTGTCCTTTCTGTGATGTTGCGCATGGTCGTCCAAATGCACTTGATGCGGATGAACCACGCCACATGGCAGAAACGATCTCGAATCTCGGCTTAAAATATGCCGTAATCACCTCAGTGGACCGTGATGATTTACTTGATGGCGGTGCTCAACATTTTGTTGACTGTATCAGAGAAGCACGCGCACTTAGTCCAAATACATTGTTGGAAATTTTAGTTCCAGACTTCCGTGGACGCCTCGATATTGCACTTCGCATCATGACCGAATGCCCGCCTGATGTTTTCAACCACAACATTGAAACCGTACCACGCTTATATAAAGCCATGCGTCCGGGCTCTGACTACCAACATTCTTTAAATCTGTTAAAAATGTTTAAAGAATATTGTCCAGATATTCCAACCAAATGTGGTTTGATGGTCGGCATTGGTGAAACTGAAGAAGAAGTGATTGCCCTTTTGGATGATCTTAGAGCACATGACGTAGATTACATCACGATTGGTCAGTATTTACAGCCATCGAAACAACATGCACCAATTGATCGTTTTGTCACACCTGAAGAATTCGAGCGTTATGCTGAGCATGGACGTAAATTAGGTTTTAGAAATATTTGGTCTGCACCAATGGTACGTTCTAGCTATTTCGCTGACCGCCAATATCGTGGTGAACCGGTTCCTGCTGTTCGACGTAAAGCAGATCCTGCTAAAAAAATCGCAGTCCAAACAGTAGAAGCATAATCGTTTCCAAGCAAAAGAGAGAATCCCATGATTCTCTCTTTTTTTTATACCTAAGAACACTAACTCACATAAATCACCACATCCTAAAAATTAAAATTTCTGATCAGCCGTGAAGTCCGCGTGAATAATTACAACTCAAAACCCAACTACAAAAAAACCACTTAAAAACATTGATTTACTTTCAATATCAGCACTTATATGCTGATTCTAGTTAATAAATTTTTTTAAATTAACAGCTAAAAATAAAGCGCTCAATCTTTATTTACAGTAAGTCCCTCAATCACAGAAGCCCCAAGTTTTATAATTAATAAGGAATATTTCTTAAGGCTTTTTATGAACAAAAATATTAATCAGGATTTAAAAAATGAATACAAGAATATTATCACTGACTACCGCAGTCTTAGGCAGCTTATTCCTTTTGGGTTGCAATAATGACTCAAATAATAATTCCAATCCCTCTCCCACGAAAACGGGCGATGTGCTGATTCTGACAAGCAATGGAATGATAGGTTCAATCAATCGTGATCAACCTGAAATGTTGGTTTCTAATTTAAAAATCACAAATCTGCAATCTGGTGAACAACTGATTGGCATTGACCACCGTCCAAAAGATGGAAAATTATATGCCGTCGGCACTATGGGCAATATCTATACGCTAAACCCTCAAACTGGACGTGCGACTTGGGTAAGTAAGTTAGTTGCTGACCCAGCGGATACTACAGACGGCAATGCACCATTTGACAAAATCACAGGCAATCCTGACCTGATGACTGTAAACTTTAATCCAGCAGCGGATCGCTTGCGAGTCATCGGCAATGATGGACAAAATCTGCGAATTAATGTTGATACGGGGGCGACGATCACAGATGGCAACATTAGTTTAGGGGGTGAATCAGTCGCCATTATTGCTGCTGCATATACCAATGCGTTTGCTGGTACAGCTTCAACACGATTATTTAGTATTGACCAGAATACTGATCGTATCTATTTACAAAATGCAAATGCGGGCACATTAGGCAATTCAGCAATGCTTGCATCAGGTGTTGATGTTGAAGGCGGCGGTGGTTTTGATATTGACCCGATTAATAACGTTGGCTATGCCGCCCTTAAAGTAGCAGGCACATATCAACTCCACCACCTCAATGTTGCTGCCGTCGGCTCAGAAAATGCTGCCGTTGTTGAAAGCAAAAACTTGCCAAATCTATTTCAGACTTCTGGTATTCGAGGTTTAGCACTCGCAAGTACTGCCGATAGCGGCGCACATACATATGGTTTGAGTGCCAACAACCAGCTGATTCATTTTATGGCGAACACACCAAATTCAGTCAAACAGACCAATATTACCGGTTTAAAAGTTGCAGAAAAAATTATTGGAATCGATTTTCGATTTAAAACCACGACTGATAAATCTGGCATGCTATATGGACTCAGTGACCAATCAAATCTATATACCATTAATACTCAAACAGGTATGGCAACACTTCAATCCTCACTGAAAGCTGCGACGGGTGATGATAATCCTTTCACAATGCTACTTGGTACAAGCTTTGCTGTTGACTTTAACCCTGCTGCTGATCGTTTACGTGTCATTAGTAATACAGGACAAAGTTTAAGGATCAATGTTGATACAGGTGACACCATTACTGATGGTGACTTAAATGGTATTGATGATGCGGTTGTCAGTGCAGCAGCCTATACCAACAGTTTCCAAACACCTATCCCAATGATTGGTACAGAACTATTTAACTTAGATCAAGGCAACCAACTTTTAGTGAAACAAAGTCCACCAAATGATGGTGTACTCAATTCAATTGGTGCATTAGGAATCAATCTAGGTATGGATAATGGTTTTGACATTGCTGGTGGAGACAATGGTTTTGCTTTAGCAACCGTGTCTGGAATGACCGGGCCATCCGTTTTATATCGCATCGATTTAAACAGTGATACAACGATTATGACACCAAGAGCAAGACTCGCCATTAGTGTAGACGGCACACCCAATCTGGCTGCTTCGACAATTGGTAGCACCACCACCCCACAACTGATAGACCTCGCCATTATGTTGAAGTAAATATCATTGCTTAAATAAAAAAACACCGCATATTCAGATGCGGTGTTTTTTTTAAACTTTCACAAACTTATACAATATGCTTTTGCACAATGATCGAACCGACTGAATAACCTGCACCGAATGAAGAGATCACGGCGTATTCACCATCATTGACCTGTTCACCTGTACGATGCATCGCGATGATCACACCCGCAGATGAGGTATTTGCAAACTCATCTAAAATGATTGGCGCACGCTCTAAATCAGCCTCTTTACCCACAACTAATTTTAAAATCAGTTCATTCATATTGGCATTGGCTTGGTGTAACCAGAAACGCTTAACCCGCTCAGCTGTCAATTCAAGTTTTTCCAATTGTGCAGTAATGATTTTTGCAACAAGTGGGCAAACTTCTTTAAAGACTTTACGACCATCCTGACGGAATAATTTATCATCCACCACCGCATCTTCACTACGGTTCAAGAAACCAAAGTTATTACGAATATTGTTTGAGAATTGCGTGAACAAATGAATATCTAAAATTTCATAACCTGATTTTGTTTCAGTTTCTTCGATAATCGATGCTGTCGCAACATCACCAAAAATAAAGTGTGCATCACGGGTACGATAGTCTAAATGACCTGATGTAATCTCAACATTGAGCAGTAAAACACGGCGAGCACCACACTTCACCGCATCATAAGCTTGCTTTAAACCAAATGTGGCAGCAGAACAAGCTACATTCATATCGTAAGCATAGCCTTGAATGCCAAGTGCGGATTGGATCTCAATCGCCACTGCTGGATAAGCACGTTGCATATTTGAACAAGCTAAAATCACAACATCGATGTCTTCTGCAGTAACACCTGCATTTTCCATCGCTTGTTTGGCTGCGATCACACCCCACTCTGCCTGAAGTGAAAGCTCATCATTGCTACGTTCTTGTAAATGAGGACGTAAACGCTTTGGATCAAGAATACCAGACTTCTCAACCACATAACGGCGCTGAATACCTGATGCTTTTTCAATAAACTCAGGACTTGAACCGCGTAATGGCTCTAATTCACCTGCTGCAATTTTGTCAGCATGTTCTTGGTTATATTGTTCTACATAAGCATTTAAACTTTCCACCAATTCTGCATTGGAAATAGATTCGGTCGGGTGAAATAACCCTGTACCTGTTATACGAATGCCCATGTAAAACTCCTGTAAAGAATGGTTCTAGCTTTCATTATTGCTCAGTTTAACCGATTGATAATCGATCCCATAGTTTTTGTAATCTATTTGGTGAAATTGGCATCTTTGTTTTCATCGGTTGAGAAAACAAGGAAATTCGCAACTCCTCCATCATCAAGTACAATTCTTTGATTTTAGGATCATTTTTAAATTTAAATAGCTTGTCCATCCAAGGATCGACTTCATCAATTGCCGCAAGATCTCTTTGTAGATTATTGGGCAATCTATCTAAACGCAATAGCAAAGCTTTTAAATAACGCGGGTATTCCTGCCAAAGATCAGCGGGACGACTATAAACAAAGTTTGCGAGGGACATAAGATCTAGTTGATCTTCGATGTCATCTACGCTGCGAGTGAAAATGGTTTGATCGAGGACGAGCAATTCACGGCGAACTTGCTGCCATTGCGTAAATATTTCAGTCAAATCAATCAATGTCTGTTGACCCAAAGATAAAAAATGCTTTTTGGTATTTGCCAATAAGCTTTCAAACTCTACGGCATCAATAGGAAGTGTTTGAATCGAAACTTGCAAAGTCGCGTAAACCAACATTTGTTCCAACTTTGCTTTATCACCTAATGGTGAATAAGCCAATGCCAATGGTTTTGAAATTTGCTTCTTCAATTGACGAATCAAATCACCAAGTTGCATGTGAACAAGGCGAATTATCCCTTCTCTATGCTGTTTAATTGCTTCTTCTTGATCATTAAACGTCTGAATCACAACACCAGATTCATCTTTTGCATCTAAATCAGCAAATGCTTTACTTGGTACCAGTGCTTGATATTGTTTCACCAATACACCCGTCACTTTTTGTGAAGCTTCAAAAACAAAATGCTCAGGAAAAGTTTTAAACTCACCCTCATGTTGCTTTACAGCGCGATGCGTTTCTACACGACAACGCGCTTTTAACTCATCCAAGTCACGACCTTGCGCGATTAATTTACCTTTTTCATCGAGAACTTTAATAAAAGGAATAAGGTATTGATCAATTCGTTCAAAAGAAAAATCTTTTTCAGTGATTTGCTCACCGCGTAAGGCAAAAGCCAAATAACTAAATAAATGTTCACGCAAATGAACTGCATCGATCCCTTGTATCAACTTTCGTGCTGTATCTGGAATAGGAACAATATTTCGACGTTTATCTTTTGGCAATGCTTTTAACAGCGCCTCAATTAAATTTTGTCGCCAACCTGGAATGCCCCATGACCATTGATTTTCATCAACTTGTGCTAAGGCTTGCACTGGAATCTTCACAGTCGCGCCATCTTCATCATGACTTGGGTCAAAACGATAGCTGGCCGCCAAGCGTAATTGTCCATTATGCAAATAATCAGGAAACTGCTGCGTGGTTGGGCGATCATTCATCCACAACGCGTCATCATCAACAAATAAATAACGTGGATGTTCAGGCTCTACCGTTGCTCGCCAATCTTCAAAACTACGACGGCTGGCGATTTCGGTCGGAACTTTATTGGCATAAAACTGGTAAATCGTTTCTTCATCGACCACCAAGTCACGACGACGTAATTTGTCTTCAACGCGCTCAACTTCCTCAAGTTTTAATAAGTTGTGTTTTAGGAATGGTGGAGTAATCCCCAAATGCCCTGTTGTTAACGCATCTCGTAAAAAGATTTCATGTGCAGCAGCTTGGTCCACTTTTTCAAAATTGATCAGTCGCTTAGGTTCAATAATCAAACCAAACAATGAAATCTGATCATAGGCGTTGACGATACCCGCTTTTTTCGACCAGTGCGGTTCAAAATAGTGATGTTTCAATAAATCGCCAGCAGCCAATAAAATCCATTCAGGATCAATTTTCGCCAACGTCCTCAAATAGACTTGAGAAGTTTCCACCATCTCAAATGCCATCACCCAAGCGGTATTGGTCTTATGTAAAGTACTGGCTGGAAATACCTTGGCTTTTTGTTGGCGCACTGCCATAAAGGTATTTCGTTCATCCGTTTTGTTGGCGATAAAGGAAAGTAAACCTGTTAACAAAGCACGGTGTAAATTCTCATAATTGGCTGGTTTTTCATTAAAGCTAAGTTTCAAACCTTCAGCCAACTCAACCAACTGCTGATAAGTTTGTTTCCATTCACGTAAACGCAACCAACTTAAAAAATGGTTCCGCGCGAATTGACGACGCTTACTTTCTGATTGTGTCTCTGGGCTGGTTTGTAAGGTATCCCATAGCTTTAAATAGAATAAAAAGTCAGAATCGGTTTCTTTAAATAAGGCATGCTTTTGATCCGCCTGCATTTGTTTATCCGCAGGACGTTCACGCGGATCTTGAACCGCCAAAGCACTGACAATCACCAAAATTTCTTTCAGCACACCGAAATGCGCACCACCAATAATCATACGCGCCAAACGAGGATCAATCGGCATACGTGCCATCATTTGACCGATTTTGGTTAATCCACCTTTCTTCTTATGAGCGGATTGAGTGTGCTCGTTATAAGCGCCCAACTCAACCAACAACTTACGTCCATCATTGACTAAACGGAAATCAGGTGGCTCGATAAAATCGAAATCTTCCAAATCGCCCAATCCCAAACTTTGCATTTGTAAAATCACAGAGGCAAGATTGGTTCGCTTAATTTCTGGTTCGGTAAACTCTGGGCGGCTAAGGAAGTCATCTTCGCTATAAAGACGAATACACACACCCGCAGCGATACGACCACAACGCCCTTTACGTTGGTTCGCCGCAGCTTGTGAAATCGCCTCGATCGGTAAACGTTGTACCCGCGAACGATAGTTATAACGTGAAAGACGTGCAAAACCACTATCAATCACATAACGTATATTCGGTACGGTAAGTGCCGTTTCAGCAACGTTAGTGGCAATAATAATCCGTCGCCCTTTTCCACTCGGACTAAAAATCTTTTGTTGTTCTGCAATCGCTAACCGTGCATATAGCGGAAGTATTTCAGTATGACGAGGACCAAATTTTTGCAGGGTTTCCTGTAATTCTCGAATCTCTTGCTCAGTACTGGCAAAAATTAAAATATCAGCATGTTCTGGATGACCTTTGCTATCCGCATCAGCAAAACATTCTTCTACCGCTTGTACGACCGCACGCGGTAAATTTTCCTCAAAATCATCAAACTCGTCATCATCACTGCCGACAATATTCAGTTCAGAAATTGGACGATAACGAAGCTCAACAGGGAAACTCCGCCCTTCAACTTCAAATACGGGTGCATTGTAAAAATACTGACTAAAACGATTTACATCAAGCGTGGCTGAGGTCACGATCACTTTTAAATCTGGGCGCTTCGGCAAAAGCTGCTTTAAATAGCCCATGATAAAATCAATATTGAGCGAACGCTCATGCGCTTCATCTATAATAATCGTGTCATATTTTGATAAGAATCGGTCATTGGTCAGTTCAGCAAGCAGAATACCATCCGTCATTAAACGAACAATCGAGTCTTGTGACCCTTGTTCATTAAATCGAATTTTAAAACCAATGGATTCACCGAGTTTTTCGCCCACTTCTTCCGCGATACGTTGCGATACACTGCGTGCAGCCAAACGACGTGGCTGAGTATGCCCGATCATGCCTGTCAAACCACGACCTGCCAGCATTGCAATTTGAGGAAGCTGTGTGGTTTTACCTGAGCCAGTTTCCCCCGCCACAATGATCACTTGATGCTTTTGAATCGCTTCAATCAAACGATCTGCATAGCGCGTAACAGGTAGGTCTTGGTTAAGCTTGATCTTTGGGAGACGCGCCAATCGCTGTTTAACTTTATGATTCGATTGTGCAAATAGTTTTTCAATTTCTGCTGTTTCGGTTTTTTTATCTTTGCGCAGTCGATTTAAACGGTGGCGGTCACGTGCCATAACCCATTGATCTACATTTAAATGACTCTGCACTGAACAGCTTTCCTGAAAATAAAATAATCGGCTATTTTACGCTTTAAAGTGTTGCTATGCAAAGCAACTGCACCAATCCCGTTGGGAAATTGATGCAGATTGATCAATATCTTCAAGATTTAGATGACGAATCAAAACGCTGAAGAAAACGCTTTACGTATTTTTTAAAAGGCCAAGTAAACTGCTTCACAAAACTATTTGGAATTTTATAGCCTACCGTACCATACACACTCGCCAAATGATTTGGCATATACACGCTTTTAAAAATGACATCATACACAGGGATAAATGCGGCATAATTTTTATCAATTGCAGGCTTTTCAGAAGAATGATGCCAATGATGAAACTCAGGAGTGGCAATAATCCAACGCAAATAAGGAAAGCGAAAACGTACATTAGAATGAATAAATATGGCGTGAAAGGAAATAAAGATCAGGTACGCAAACACGGCTGAAGTGTGAAAACCCAAAAGAAAAATAGGTAAAGTTGCTAAAAAACGTGTCATTAACACTTCAACAGCATGCAAACGTGAAGATGCCAGCCAATCCATATATTCAGTAGAATGATGAATGGCATGAAAACGCCAAAGGAAATTCACTTCATGCATCGCTCGGTGCAGCCAATACACCACAAAATCCACAACAATCAGTAACTCGATGAACTGTAACCAAATCGGTTGCGCCTGCACATAAGGCACAATTGGATTATTTGGTAAATGAGTGATCCAATATTGAATTGGCATGACTGTTAAAAAGGTGAATAACTGAATACCAATATGACTAAACATGAAATATTTCATATCTGTCACCCAGCCAACCCTAAGAATTTTTTGCTCAGGATTTTTGGCAAAAAAACCCTCAAGCGGAATAAAAATAACAGCCAAAATCACAAGCGTCAGAACGAAATAATCAATCCCAGCATAGAAAGGAAGACTTGGAAGTATCGGTGCTTTGATCAAGCCACAGCCGAGAACTGCTGCAACTAAAGCAAAACATAATCCGTAAAACCCATATCGATTTTGACGAATGATTGAGCTATATGTGCCAAAACCGACACTCAGAACAATAGCCAATATTAAACTAAAATAAAATACATCATGATATTGCACATAAAATGGGCGAAGTTCTGGTGTCGTTAATACTGTGGGAAATAAAAAACATAAAGCGCCGAATATACTTAGCAGACCTAAGGACATTGAAATAAAAGCGCTAATTTTCCCCAAACCCATATTCAGTTCTAAGTTTTCGAATCTTGTTCTTAAATGATCAGTCATTGTTGGTGTTAATTCGCTATCTACTCGAGCAAAAAGCTCACAAATTAAATTATAGTCTAGAAATTAAACATTTTTTATATATTTTTCCATTCTACCCTTGAATTTTAATGATATAGACTGCATGTTGTCTAACGCATTAATTTTAAAATCTCCTGTCATCTTGACGTCATCAACTTGAAGTCAAATCAGGATAGATTGGGTGAAAATGTGGATTTAAATCGATCAATTCATTTTTCCGATTCTAATCATGTAAAAATACCATTTCCCCAATAATTAAAAATTAACTATTCTATATCTCGTAAACACTTTCCTAGTTTAAAGATATACCGCAATCATGGAGACAATGATGAGCTTGATTAATACTGAAGTTAAACCATTTAAAGCTGATGCATTCCGTAACGGTGAATTCATTCAAGTAACTGAAGCAGATCTTAAAGGTAAATGGTCTGTTCTTATTTTTATGCCAGCTGCATTTACATTCAACTGTCCAACAGAAGTTGAAGATGCTGCTGACAATTATGAAGAATTCAAAAAAGCTGGTGCGGAAGTTTATATCGTAACGACTGATACTCATTTCTCTCACAAAGTATGGCATGAAACTTCTCCTGCTGTTGGTAAAGCTCAATTCCCATTAATTGGTGATCCTACTCATCAATTAACACGCGCTTTTGATGTTCATATTGAAGAAGCTGGTTTAGCACTTCGTGGTACGTTCATCATTAACCCTGAAGGCGTAATCAAAACTGCTGAAATTCATGACAACTCAATTGCTCGTGATGTATCAGAAACTTTACGTAAACTTAAAGCTGCTCAATTCGTAGCTAGCCACCCAGGTGAAGTTTGCCCAGCGAAATGGAAAGAAGGTGAAGCTACCCTCGCTCCATCTATCGACTTAGTTGGTAAAATCTAATTCATTAGATTCAACAGATAAGTCCGAAACCACCCTTTTTTGGGTGGTTTCTTTTTGTCTAAAATATTTATAAATTTCTGCTTGTCTGCGCTTCTTTTTAATTGCAATTTTTTTACAATTCTTATACTTATATCTTCATAGCAAAGTTCATTTATCAATTGTCAGCTTCTGAGACTTGGGGTACTGTCAAATGATGGAGTAAAGCGTTTTTTATATGGACATGGGTCTACTGTAGATATGGGGGCAAATGTATGGAAAAAACTGTTATCGTAACTTCTTGGAAATATGACGTTTCTTCACGCTATTTAAAAATATTTTATAATAATGGTTCAGGTGAACTGTACCATCCCGTACCAAAATTTATTTACGACAACTTACTCCGCTCTACCGACAAAGCTGCATTTGTACACAAGTATCTTGAATTTGACTTACATTTTAAACGACTCTCTATTTCAGCTTCCTCATAAAAAATCAGCCCGATTTGGGCTGATTTCTGTTGCTAAAATGAGAATATCTATAGTCCCTAATCACGCAACATCCGTTTGCTCTGCATATTTCTCAAACATTTTTTCTTTGGCACTCGGATGCATGTTGATTTTAGCTAAATCACCGTTGTAGTGCTGCACGACTCGATCATCCATAATTTTTGACCACCATGCAGGAACAAATGCAGGGAGAATCATTGCACCATAACCCGCGGGTAATTGAGGTGCATCTTCAAAATGACGTAAGGTTTGAAAACTTCTCGCTGGATTGGCGTGATGGTCCGAATGTCGTTGTAATTGGTACAAAAACAAATTGGTCACCACATTATTATTGTTCCAACTATGTTCAGGCAATGTCCTTTCATATTTTCCATTGGCTTGCTTTTCACGCTTTAAACCATAATGTTCGATGTAATTTACAGATTCAAACAGCGTTACTGCATACGCCGCCTGAGTCACTTGAAACGGTATTGAACGTACACCAAATTTGCTAAACATCGCTGCATGATAAATGGCTGACATTGCCCAGCCATGTAAGAGCTCATTTTCTTTACATAGAAATGGTAATTTTTTACGAGCTAAACGGCTCTTTTCGATTTCAATCGCGGACTTAAAACTTCCAATGACTGTACGTGGTAAAAATTTCCAAAAAGTTTCGCCAAATTGTGATGAAGCGGGATCTTCTGGGGTAGCAACACGACGATGGTGACCATAAGGATGTTCTATACGGAAATGGTTATAACCTGATGGTGCTAATGCCAGATGCGATAAATAATGTTCTAGCTTGCCACTTTTATGACTCAACTCATGTGCAGTATTAATCGCGACACCATTCACCATGCCGATTAATGTTCCCAATAAAACTTGATCGGCGACAGACGTATTGTTTCGACTTGCGAGATATGTACCGTAGATATTTACAGCGTATTGCAAGGGAATATACAGTTTAACAATACGCGCATAATATGGATCAGCTTCTAGATCTGCGATTGCATCAATCGGTGGATTTTCAGCGTCTTCACCAATCAGCTTATCCAAACTCGGAATAACACCATGCAAAAACAAAGGACCAAATGAAGCAAAAAACTTTTTCGTTTTTTTAGGACCAAACTGATAACCAGCTAAGCCACTCATGGCAATTGCAGGTACAGCCAAACCTAATAACCACCAATGACGTTTTTTATCTTTGAACCGTGTTGTTGCGTGCTCTACATCCAGTTGAGTATGCATATTCATTAGAAACTCCTCAATCAATTACTCTTTTTGCTTCCATTAATTGTGTTCTTTTAAAGTGAGTCTTTATTATCATTTTAAGACTTGGTATTATCATTTTAAGACTATATGGATTGTTAATTGTGCAAAACCAACAAATTCCTGTCATTCCTTCACGTTATTATCTACGATTGATTTATATTTTAATTCAAACAAATCAATATGATAACAACCTATTAATGCAATTACGTGATCAACTTTCTACGACTGAACTCCTTAGCATTCAACAGATTGAACAATTTATTGAAATGGGTTTAAACCTCCCCAATACCGAAGACCTCGCATTCCAATTAGGCAAAAATATCAAGCTAAGCTCACATAGTCTGGTGGGTTATGCCCTCATGACCAGCCCACATCTTGAACATGCTTTACGACTGATCGCTCAATACTTCAGACTGATTATGCCAAGCTTTAAACTCACGATTCAGTTTCAACACGATCAGCAAAAAGTTGAGTTATTATTTGAACCGATATTACAAATGAATAAACAATGTCTTGCCTTCCATATCGAAGCGATTGCAGTGGCTTTTTATTACAGTTTATTAGAATTAGCTGGGAACCAATTACAACGATATCAGGTTTATCTCAGTGTACCCGAACCAAAATATAAAGAACAGTATATCCATTTAATCAAAGCTAATTTTCATTTTAACGATCATTGGATTACAGGCGTTCGCGTGATTATGGATCAACAGCAGCTCTCACTTCCCTTGCCTTTAGCCGATGCCCATAGTTTAAAAGTGGTCGAACAACGTTGTCAGGAGCAAATTCAAAGAATTTATCATCAGGGAGAGATTGTCGAATGGGTTAGTATGATGCTTCGTCAAGCCAATCAAATCCCGACATTAAATGAATGTGCAAAAGTCTTAAATATTTCGACCAAAACATTGCAACGTTATCTGCAAAAGTACGGTGTCGAATTCCACCAACTAAAGCAAAAGATTAGTACCGAACGAGCCATTGATCTATTAGAAAATTCTAAGTTTACCATTACCCATATTGCCTATGAATTAGGGTACTCAAACCCCGCCAACTTCACCCGCGCTTTTCATAAAATACGAGGTTATAGTCCACAGGCTTATCGTTTAGAGCATCAAAATAGAAGTCAGCTATTTGACAACAACCATACATAAACCAGCTCCCACTGGTAAAATACTACTCATATAGTGTTCATCTTGTTTAATCAATTCTAACATTGGCTTAACTTCGGCTGGATGTGAAATAACATTATCGATAATCAAGGTGCTGCCAGAGGATTTTAATAAGCGTTTTAAGTCTTCCCAATAACTCACATAACTGCCACGTTCTGCATCTAACAAGATGAGATCAAAGGGTTCCATTGCTTGTTTCAAATAGTCAGCGGCATCACCCACCCAAAAATCAATAAACCCTTCTAACTCAAAATCTTCTGCATATTTTTTGGCTTGCGCACTCCGAAATGCATTGATTTCTAAAGTGAGCACCCTCCCTTGAACCGTTTTGGCTGATTCTGCCAACCATAAGGTGGAGTATCCTGTGGAAGTTCCAATCTCGAGAATGCGTTTTGATTGCTGTGTACGTACCAGCATCGCCAGCAATTTAGCTGATTCTGCCTCGATATTGCGGTAACGCCTTAAACGATCCGACTGCCGAGCATCATGTTGTTTAAACTCATCATATAAATCAGCAATACGTTGTAAAAAAACAGTGTTGGTCATATCTGATTCTCCATGATGCTCAAACTAAAAAATATCGAGTTTAGGTCGCTTGTATCAGCTTAAATCTTGGAATAACTTGCCCTTCAAGCTGAACAGTTTCAGTAAACATGGTAAGTGGGCGTACCCACATCGAGTAATCACCATATAAGCATTGATAAACCACCAACTCTTCTTCTGTTTCACTATGTCGAGCCACGTTAAACACCTGATAAAGCTGTCCTTTATAATGTTGATAGATACCACGTTGTAACGCCATCTCGCTTACCTTTTTAGTTATGCCATGAAATGATTGCATTTATATAACAAGATCTATCCTAATCAAACTTTTAAAGATATCAATGATCAAAAATACAACAGCCACAGCATCAATCCAAAAAACCGATCAAACCCATAAAAACATACTGTTTTACCTATTTAGTGCTTTTGCGTACTATAGCCTCATTGAATGAATTTAGCCGACTTGAATTGTTGAGAATTTGGAGACATCGATGTTAGATCAAAATATTAAAACTCAATTAAAAGCTTATTTAGAACGTTTAGAAAGTCCGATCGAGTTGGTTGCTGCTTTAGATGATTCCGACAAAGCTGCAAAAATCAAAGAACTGGTCACTGAAATTGCTGAGTTATCTGATCAGGTGACCGCGCGTTTTGATGGTTCAAATGCTCGACGTCCAAGTTTTGGGGTAGCGAAAGCAGGTGAACAGCCACGTGTATTCTTTGCCGGTTTACCGATGGGACATGAGTTTACCTCTTTGATCTTGGCATTGTTACAAGTGTCTGGTTATGCCCCTAAAGTCTCTGATGAGGTTTTAAACCAAATTAAAGGCTTAAATCTTGCGGCAAACTTTGATGTGTTTATCTCATTGAGCTGTCATAACTGTCCAGATGTGGTTCAGGCATTGAACTTGATTGCGATCAACAATCCCAATACCACCACCACCATGATTGATGGTGCATTCTTCCAAGACGAAGTGGAACAACGCAAAATCTTGGCTGTACCGATGGTATTCCAAGATGATCAACACATTGGTCAAGGTCGTATGACTTTGGAAGAAATCCTTGCCAAGTTAGACACCAACTCAGCTGAGAAAGATGCAGCAGCGATCAATGCCAAAGATGCCTTTGATGTCTTGGTGATCGGTGGAGGTCCTGCTGGGGCAACCGCAGCGATCTATGCGGCTCGTAAAGGGATCAATACCGGTATCGTGGCAGAGCGCTTTGGCGGTCAGGTGATGGATACCATGGATATCGAGAACTTTACTTCTGTACAAAAAACTGTCGGCCCTAAGTTTGCTGCCGAGATGGAAGCGCATGTGCGTGAATATGATGTCGATATCATGAACTTGCAACGTGTCAGCAAAATCATCGGTGCAGATCAAACAGCATCTGGCTTGGTTGAAGTTGAACTTGAAAATGGTGCCAAGCTAGAATCAAAAACCATCATTCTTTCTACAGGTGCGCGGTGGAGAGAAATGAATGTACCAGGTGAAGCAGAATACCGTACCCGTGGTGTGGCGTATTGTCCGCACTGTGACGGTCCACTGTTCAAAGGTAAACGTGTTGCGGTGATTGGTGGCGGGAACTCAGGTGTTGAAGCAGCAATTGACCTTGCTGGCATCGTTGAGCATGTCACTTTGGTCGAGTTTGATACCAAACTTCGTGCCGATCAAGTGTTGCAGAACAAATTAAATAGTTTGCCAAATACCACCGTGATTCTGAACGCATTAAGTACAGAAGTGTTGGGTGATGGTTCTCAAGTCACTGGCTTAAAGTATAAAGATCGTGCAACTGATGAAGAACATGTGGTTGAACTTGCAGGGATCTTTGTACAAATTGGTTTATTACCAAACACCGATTTCTTGAAAGACAGTGCGGTTGAACTCAGTAATCGTGGTGAGATCATGGTGAATGATCGTAATGAAACCAATGTCAAAGGTGTGTTTGCTGCGGGTGACTGTACCACTGTGCCTTACAAACAAATCATCATTGCAACGGGTGAAGGCGCTAAAGCATCACTCTCTGCTTTTGATTATATGATTCGTTCGGGTAATTAACACAGCTTAAAAACATGTGCACGCATCTACATTTTCAAATGTAAGTGCGTGTTTTTACAAGTTATCAACAAATATTCAACTTTATTATCTATCCGCTTTGTGTTTATATTTTTGCTATCCATTGTTTTTGGATGCCACAATGAAAAGGAAATATGAAAATGAATAAATTACTTGTTGCTTTAGGTCTCGCTGCTACTGTTGCTCTTGTAGGCTGTAATAAAGATAAAGCACCTGAAACAGGGGCTACAACTGGCGAACACTTAGAGCATGCTGCTGACCAAGCGGGTCATGAT
The DNA here is from genome assembly GCF_022549455.1 of Acinetobacter sp. NIPH 1852. Taxonomy (NCBI): domain Bacteria; kingdom Pseudomonadati; phylum Pseudomonadota; class Gammaproteobacteria; order Moraxellales; family Moraxellaceae; genus Acinetobacter; species Acinetobacter sp. NIPH 1852. The sequence goes on from NZ_JAKZGG010000007.1 coordinate 101,884, forward strand.
GTTGCAACAGCTATTGACACTGCTGGTGATCAAATCGATGCTGCTGCTGATCACACCGCAACTGCTACTGCTGAAGCTGCTGCGGATACCGAAGCTGCTGCACGTGAAGCTGCTGCAAATGCTGCAGGTGCTATTGAATCTACAGCTGCTGATGCGAAAGAAAAAGCTCAACAATAATTCGTTGAGATTAAAAAAAGCCTCTGTTATCAGAGGCTTTTTTATTTCAGGTTTTCAAATATCATTTAAATAGAAGAAAACTCACTCGGTTTTTTACTTTTTCTCGACTTTAAAGCTGTCTTTCAAGTCAAGAATACGGTTAAACACTGGTTTTTCGATATGATGATCATATTGATCAGCAACAAAATAACCCTCACGTTCAAATTGGAATCGGTCTTCAGGTTTCGCTTGCGCTAAAGCAGGTTCAACCACCGCTTGCACGATTTGCAGTGAGTTTGTATTAAGATTTGCCAAGAAATCATCGCCTGTTTCAGGATCCGATTCTGTGAATAAGCGATCATAAATACGCACTTCCGCTGGAATGCCTTTACTCGCTGATACCCAATGCACTACCCCTTTGACTTTTCGCCCTTCAGGATTTTTACCTAAGGTATTTGGATCAATTGAACATTTCAGTTCGATCACTTCGCCATTAGCATCTTTAATCACTTCATCACATTTAATCACATAGGCATGACGTAAACGCACTTCACCTTCAGGAATTAAACGCTTAAAGCCTTTCGGCGGCACTTCTTCAAAATCTTTACGATCAATATAAATTTCGCGTGTTAGAGGAATGATACGTTCACCCATATCGACATTTGGATGACGGGCATGAGTTAAGTCCAATTCTTCAGGCAAATTGGTCAATGTCACTTTTAATGGATTCAATACCGCCATACCGCGCGCAGCCGTATTTTCCAAAGATTGGCGAATACAGAATTCAAGCATTGCAACATCAACAATACCATCAGTTTTTGAAACACCAACACGTTTGCAAAAATCGCGTAAACCCTCAGCGGTAAAACCACGACGACGCATACCGACTACGGTTGGCATACGTGGATCATCCCAACCATTGACATGACCACCTTCAACGAGCTTACGCAGCTTACGTTTAGAGGTGATGGTGTAATCAATATTTAAACGTGATGATTCATACTGACGTGGTACGGCTTGAGAATGAACCTTTGCAACGATCCAATCATAAAATGGACGGTGATCTTGAAATTCTAAAGTACAAAGTGAATGGGTAATGCCTTCAATCGCATCAGACAATGGATGCGCATAGTCATACATTGGATACATTTTCCATTTATCACCCGTTTGGTGATGCTCTGAATGCAACACACGATAAAGAATCGGATCACGCATGTGCACATTTGGGCTTGCCATATCAATTTTGGCGCGTAAAACCGCAGCACCCTCTTGAAGCTCACCATTACGCATTTGCTCAAAACGCGCCAAGTTCTCTTCAATAGTCGCATCACGATACGGCGAGTTTTTCCCAGGCTCAACAAAATTACCGCGATTTAACTTAATTTCTTCAGGTGTTTGCAAATCAACATAGGCATCGCCCTGTTCAATCAATTGCACTGCCCATGCATAGAGCTGGTCAAAATAACTCGAAGCATAGCGTGGCTCGCCATTCCAGTCAAAGCCGAGCCATTTCACATCATTGGCAATACCATCTACATATTCTTGTTCTTCAGCATCTGGATTGGTATCGTCAAAACGCAAATTACATAAACCGTTAAACTCTTCGGCAATACCAAAGTTTAAACAAATCGCTTTTACGTGACCAATATGCAAATAACCATTTGGCTCAGGTGGAAAACGAGTAACAACTTTTTGGGTACGTCCATCACTTAAATCATCAGTAATTACTTGGCGTACAAAATCTAAGCCAGCCTGTTGTTCTTGCTGCGCTGCATCGACAGAGGCATGAGTATTCGGTGTCGGGGTCTTTGGCAGTTCTGAAACAACATCATTTGGCTTCATAGTGTGTAAATCACTTCTTACAGTTAAAAAATAGGGAATAAAAACGCAATCTTTACTTTTTCTCAAAGATTTTAACGTTTTTTACTTGCCTTGTAGTTTACAGTTTGCTTATGCTTCTCTCAACCAAAAACCCATGGTCAATTTGCCCATGTTTAGGAGATTAATGTAATGAGTTTTCCTCAAGTCGAATTAAACACCAATAAAGGCCGTATTGTTCTTGAGCTTAATGCTGAAAAAGCACCAAAAACGGTTGCAAATTTCTTAGAATATGTACGTGACGGTTTCTATGATGGCGTAATTTTCCACCGTGTGATTGAAGGTTTTATGATCCAAGGCGGCGGCATGGACGAAAACTTTAAAGAAAAAGCAACGCGTGATTCAATCGAAAACGAAGCTGACAACGGCTTAAGTAACGATGAAGGTACTGTTGCAATGGCACGTACTCAAGCACCGCACTCTGCTTCTGCTCAATTCTTCATTAACGTTAAAAATAACTCTTTCTTAAACCACACAGGCAAAACAGCTCAAGGTTGGGGTTATGCTGTATTTGGTAAAGTTGTTGAAGGTATGGACGTTGTAGATGCAATCAAAGGCGTACGTACAGGTAATCGTGGTTATCATGCAGACGTTCCTTTAGAGAATGTTGTGATCGAATCTGCTAAAATTATCTCTGAATAATAATCCCTCCTGAGTAGCATTGCTACGCAAATCCCTTTATAAAGGGAGGAAAGTCCCTCTTTTTAAAGAGGGATTTAGGGAGATTAAAAGGATAAAAGTGTGACTTACCTATTTATCTCAGATTTACATTTGTCACCTGATCACCCTCGACTCGTTCGAGGGTTTTTAGAATTACTGAACGAATATAAAAATAAAAATACCCAACTCTACATTTTAGGCGATTGGTTCAACGCTTGGATCGGTGATGATTATACTGCACCGTGGTTAAATGAAATTATCAGTGCCTTGCAAACATTTACTTCTGCTGGCAACCAAGTTTACTTCCAAGTGGGTAATCGTGATTTCGCCTTAGGTCAAAAATTCTTAGATCAATTCGACGGAATTTTGTTACCTGATGTCTATAGCCTCGAAATCAACCACATGAAAATTCGTCTCGAACATGGCGATGCCCTATGTACTGACGATATTGCATACCAACGTTTCCGTAAAATAATTCGCAATCCTGTTTTACTCGGTTTTTTAAAGCGCACACCATTAAGTTTTAGACAAAAACTTGCCAATGGATTTCGTAAAAAAAGCAGTGAAACCAAGCAACTCAAAAGCTATGACATCATGGATGTAAATGCACAAGCTGTAGAAAATGTGATTAGCGAAGTCGATTTCTTAATTCATGGGCATACACACCGTCCAGAAATCCACCAACTAGGCAATAAACAACGTATCGTATTGGGTGACTGGCGCGCAAATTCGGCTTGGATTTTAGAAATCAATGAGCAAGAAAATGATCAATTCGATTTTAAACAGTGGTCATATTAGGATCAGTTAACATTTAAGTCATCAATCATTGTCCTTATTTATACTTACACTCATTACCAAAAAAATAACTGCTACGACGCACTCATATACGACTTAAATCTATATAGAAATCACATTTAGCTACTTTCAGTGAAATATATATCCAGTAGAATAAAGCGAGTTTTAATTGGATTCAAAAACATGGATACACTCCTTACTGCAAAAACACGTTATGCAACTAAAGCTTACGATGCAAATAAAAAAATCCCAAAGCAACAATTCGAAAAACTCTTAGAAGTTTTACGCTTTAGCCCGTCCTCTGTAAATATTCAACCTTGGCATTTCCTTGTCGCTGAGACCGACGAAGCTAAACAACGTATTGCAGCAGGTCTGACAGGCAATTACATTTATAATGCTGCTAAAGTATTGAACTCTTCACATACTTTGGTCTTTTGTACCCGTACCGACATCACACCTGAATACTTAGAACAACTACTTCAACAAGATGCCGCCAGTGGTCGCTTTAAAGATGAGGCAGCTAAACAAGGTCAACGAGATACACGTCAAGGTTACGTTGAGTTTTATCGCAACGAATTGAAAAATCTTTCTGCGTGGATGGAAAATCAAACTTACTTAGCACTGGGTCAACTCCTTTTTGCTGCGGGGCTTGAAGGGATTGATGCGACACCAATGGAAGGTTTTGATCGGAATACCATTGATCAAGAATTTGGTTTAACCGAAAAAGGTTTAAAAGCCTCTGTCATCGTCGCTTTAGGTTATCGCAGTGAACAAGATTTTAATGCGAATCTACCCAAATCACGACTTCCGGAAGATGTCATTTTTACTCGTTTATAACTTGTGAGTTCACAGCGGAAAACCGCACTCGTTTAATTCGGAACATTAGCGGCAGATAGATCAAGTTAGCACTTGTTAAAGTGGCTTTTTAATTGATCTATCTAGAATTATTTATCTAACAACTCGCACTTCGCTGATTTAGATCTAAAACATTAGTATCAAGTTCTTTTAAAAATGTCTGTAGATCTTCAGCCTGAATAAAATCAGAATTATAGAGAATCGATGTTTGCACATCTTCTATTCCGCAAAATCCAAAAATCCCCTCTACGACCTGTGTATGTATCGCTTGGGTATAACCATGCTTATCATATCCAGCTTGATCTCCTGTACCCGTTCCAATAAGTTTTATAGGTATCTTTTTAAGTTCTCCAGTTAACACACCCTGATCATCTACTTTAAAAGCCCAACCGTGGGTAAATACACGTTCAAACCAACCTTTTAAAACAGCAGGAATAGACCACCAATAGATAGGGAAAACAAAATAAACGATATCGGCACGGTCAAAACGTGCTTGTTCCAACAAAATATCATTGCCCAATGTTTGCTGACCACGATAGGCCTTGAGATCAGGAATGGTGATAGCTGGTTTAAAGTCCTCTTCATACAAGTCAGCAATTTCGACATTCATTCCCTGCTGAGTCAAATGCCTCGCGATATAGTGTGAGATTTGATGCGATAACGACTTCATGTCCGGGTGAGCAATGACAACCAATGCATTTTTGTTTTGTTCTAAAATCGACATAAATATTATTCCAGAGATATTATAATACATAAGTTACCATTAGTAACTTATGTGATCAATAGTCTCTGTCAAACATCCGCTTTGTTTAAAAAATCATGGAGTATAAGAAGAATAGAGTTTTCCATCACCTTTTGTGCCGCTGCAGCCCCAATCACATTATTACTTGCAGCCACACAAACTGTTTCCATCAGTCCTGTTATTGCAATAATGATTGCTTCACCATCTTGACCTTCGAGTCGAATAAAGGGATGAATACTATCTTTAAAAATATCAATAAATTCTTTTTGGCACTGCAGTAGGTAAGTTTGCAGGATATCCGTTCCAGAAAGTGCAGCAACAACCAAACCAACTTCTGGCCCCATTGCAATATGACATTTCAAACACGCGCTACAAAAAATATGAATGGTCTGATCTAAGCTATTTGCATGCTGTACTAATGCGCTGGATAAATCCTGTTTTTGTTTGTCACTAAATTCTTTATAAATGGCGATTAATAAACCTTCTTTATCTTTAAAATGCCGATACGCAATTGGTTTGCTAATCCCAGCCTGTTCCGCTAAGTAACCCAATGTTAGCGCTTCAACACCCTGTTCACGAATAATCGATCGAGCGACATGTAAAAGCTGCTGTCTACGGTCATCTTTGCTTAGTCTTTTACCAGTCATATATACGATCTCATCATCATTCGCATTGTATATTTTACTTAGAATACAACTTTAAACTCAGTTATCTTCAGTAATAATTACATGCATGCCTATGCATCACCCCCATAGACCGCTTTCATCATTATGTACACCCACTTTGCATCTCTCATGGAAAGGGATACAAGTGGTTCAAGAAAGAAGTCTTATCTTTCATTAAAATTCTTTGAATCAAAATTTAAAAGACCTGCTTTTACAATATACAATTTCTACATCATAGCTTTGGCTAAACACAGTACCGCAACAATTCCACAGATCAGTCCCACCCAAGTATAGACTTTTAATCGTTCTTTAAATAAAACCACACCACTCAATACCCCGAGTACCACCACAAGAATATTCATCCCTGCAAATACTATGGCAGGTGTATCTTTAAAAATCATATGTGCTTTGACATATAAAGCAATATTGGCAAAATTCAGTCCACCTAAAATTAAACCCATGAAAATATTCTTTGGCTGCCAATGAGGCTGAGTCACTGCAAGATAAGCAATCGACAAAATAAATGCGCCGATAAAAGTTAAATTTAACGTGACAGCAAACTGTAAACCCAGACTGCTACTATATTTGAGCAATACATCAATCGCAGCGTAGCCCGCCCATACAAAAAATAAAAATAGTGCCGATTTTAGATTTAAACTTTTATTGGTGTTTTCAGTTGCTTGGCCAAAAATAATCGCCAATATCGCAATCACACCTAAAACAACACCGATTAATTTTAATTGGCTAAACTGTTCCGCAAAAATAAAATAGGCGGCTAACAAAGAAAGTATCACAGCTAGCCGTTGGGCTATTTCTGTCTTTAAAATCCCAGCGTATTGTAATGACTTTGCTAAACACAAGAAAATACTAGGCAATAACACAGCGAGGATTAAAATCAACCACCAAGGTGTATGCGCCCATGAGATATGGGTAATATCGGTTTTAAACCAATAGAAACATAGAATGCTTGCACTGAAATAGTTCCATGCAATCATTTGTAAAACATCAAAACCTTTAGTTTTTAGAAATTTCAGCAAAATTGAAACGATAACGCTACAACATGCCGCAGCAAAAATGATTTCCATAGCAATTCTTGAACTTATATAAGGGGCTGTAGACATTTCACAGATGCTTGCGACAGTGGATATTTTTAGTCGATACAAGGCATGTTTTGCAAAATTTAGTCATTCTAAATGCGCAAGACATAACACAGTAGCGGCAAAAAATATCCCTATCCCGAAGGGTTATGGCTAAAACTTCCTCAAACTCCGTTATGAAACTTGACAAGGGAGTAGCCATTGCCTACGTTTCATGCCTTGTTTGCGTTGTTTTAGCCTATAACGCAATGCATGGCTGAAATGTCAACAGACCCTTAAAGCACAAATAAAAATGCCAGTCTATTTTAAGACTGGCATTTTTTTAAAGATCATCCATCAATTAACGATTATTTTCGTCTTCTTGACCATCTTCAAATTTAGTTTCGCTGTCAAAACCACCTTGACCGCCGAAGCCACCTTGACCACCAAAGCCGCCGCCTTGACCACCAAAACCGCCTTGACTACCGAAGCCACCTTGACCACCGAAGCCACCTTGACCACCAAAGCCACCTTGACCACCAAAGCCGCCGCCTTGACCACCAAAACCACCGCCTTGACCGCCGAAGCCACCTGCAGCACCGCCTTGACCACCACCGAAACCGCCAGTAGTGCCAGCTTGTGCTGGGAAGCCGCCAGTAGCTTGAGCACCAGCTGGACGTGGATTACGTGCAGGAACGACTGTAGAAATCGCGTGCTTATAAACCATTTGGCTTACAGTATTCTTTAATAAAACAACATATTGGTCAAAAGACTCAATATGACCCTGCAATTTAATACCGTTCACAAGGAAAATAGAAACTGGAATACGTTCTTTACGGAGAGAATTTAAGAACGGATCTTGTAAAGTTTGACCTTTAGACATTTTTAACTCCAAAAATTTTTAAATCAGCGCAAAAAAACTATCTTTATTTTTCAACTAAAAATTATAAAAAGACAGCCTGCGAATTTTGCTTTATCCCAAGAAGTTTCGCAAGTCTTCTTTCGCCTGCTTTATCGTCACGTAAGTTTTAAAATCGTGTATTTCTTGCAAAGAACGTAACCAAGTGTATTGACGTTTGGCGAGTTGCCGTGTCGCGAATAACGCTTTGTTCTCCATTTCTACTTTATTTTTGAGACTTAGGTCACTTTTTAATAAAAAATCTAAAGCTTGGCGATAACCCACAGACCGCATGGAGGGTAAATTATCATTTAAATCGTATTTTCTAATTAATTCCTCTACTTCATTTAAAAAACCAATGCTCCACATTTTGCTCAATCTTTGCTCTATGCGTTGATGTAATTCTAACCGATCAGGCATCAATGCGTAGTTATGAAATATGTAACGATAGGGTTGATTTTTAGGCTGCTCCGCTTGCAATTTTGTAATGGGCTCACCTGTAATCCGATAGACCTCTAATGCTCGAATAATTCTTTGTTTATCAGATACTTTAAATTTCTCACCAGCAACAGGATCAACTGCTACCAGCTCATCGTAAACTGCCTGCCAGCCATCCGCCTCGGCTTTTGCAACAATCGCATCACGTATTGCCTGATCTGCATTTGGCAGATTATCTGCAAGACCTTCCAGTAACGCTTTAAAATACAACATGGTTCCGCCGACCAAAATTGGGGTTTTGCCACGCGCATGCATATCATTAATTAAAGGACAAACATCTTCAACAAATTGAGCTGCAGAATAAACCTCTAACGGCGTAATAATATCAATCAAATGATGAGGATACTGCGCTTGCTCTTCTTTAGTCGGTTTCGCAGTACCAATATCCATATCTTTATACACCAAAGCGGAATCAACAGAAATTAACTCAAAATTACCACGCTCATATAGCTCACATGCCAATGCTGTTTTACCACTTGCGGTAGGCCCCATTAAATTAATCACGGGCAATTGATTTGACATGTAAAACTACTCTCCTCGAGCAAATAATTTATCTAATTGATGCAATGGAAATGCGCGCCAGGTTGGGCGACCATGATTACATTGGCTGGCAAATTCAGTTTGTTCCATTTGACGTAACAACGCATTCATCTCGGACAAACTCAGTTGCCGATGTGCTCGCACTGCCCCATGACACGCCATACCTGCCAATAGCTCATCACGCTTTTGCAACAATCCTCTCGCTTCGTCATTTGGATCAAGATCATTGAGTAGTTCAGGAATAAGTTTTTCAAAATTCGCTTTGTGTAAAATCGCAGGTACACCACGAACAATGACTTGCTCATCACCATATTGATCAACCTCCAAGCCCAAACGTTGCAATTGTGATTGCAACTCATCTACACGTGTTGCTTGCATTCGGGCAATTGAAACTATTTTTGGAATCAGTAATTGTTGTGATGTCCAAAACTCAGGCTTATCCCATGCGGCTTTCATCTGCTGTAATAAAATTCGTTCATGGGCTGCATGCATATCAACAATGATTAAACCTTCGGTATTTTGTGCCAAAACATAAATGCCATGCAATTGTGCAATCGCAATACCCAGTGGAAATTCATCTACTCGAGATGGCATTTGTTGTTCCGAATCCAGGTCCGCATCATCACGTAACGGTGATAAATAGCTCTTTAATGCATTATTCAGTTGCGTAGAGCCATTATATCTTGGTTGTTGCGAATGAGATGAATTGTATTGCACTGCCTGAGGTCGACTTTGATTAAACTCAGTGAGTAAATCTGTCGATACATCAGTTTGATTTTGATCATGCGACTGTGGCTCAATCGCATCATTTGCGCGATGCAAAGGAAACTGTTCTTGATACTTAGGCTGCGGCTGGTATTGGGCATTCTCAGTTACCAGTTCATCCACTTTCATCGCTTGTGCTAAATCTGCACTGGCGGTTTGAAACTGAGATAAAGTTGCTTTGGCATAGTGACGTACGAACTCATGTACTTCACGCTGATTCAAGAAACGGATTTCATGCTTAGTTGGATGGACATTGACATCAATATTTTCAGGATCTACTTCTAGAAACAACAAATAAGAAGAATGTTGATGTCCATGCAAAATCCCATCATAGGCCATACGCAACGCATGAGAAATGGTTTTATCTTTTACAATACGACCATTCACATAGACATATTGCATATCGGCCTGCGCTCTGGCATCAGAAGGATGACCTAACCAACCCGACAATCGCATATTGATGCTTTCGGCATCAATCCAATAGGCATTTTGAATAAATTGTTGTCCGAGTAATTGTTGTACTCGTTGGTAACGCAGCTCGCCACTATCCGCAATCGGTAAATTCAAACGAATATGATCGTTATGTTCAAGTACAAAACGAATATCGAAATGGGTTAAAGCCAAACGGCGTACAATTTCTTCAATGTGGCCAAACTCTGTACTTGGTTTTTTTAAAAATTTACGGCGAGCAGGCACATTAAAAAATAAATCCTGCACGCGAATGTGTGTGCCTTTTTGTGCTGCGACAGCTTGTACTTGTTGGTGATCAAAAGCCGTACCATTGACTTCAACTTGATAACCAATCCCAGCTTCATCTTGGCTACTGGTCAATGTCAACCGTGAAACCGCAGCAATAGAGGCTAATGCCTCCCCCCGAAAACCTAAGCTCACAATGGCATGTAAATCTTCAGCTGTTTGAATTTTACTGGTGGCATGACGCATCACCGCCAATGGTAAATCTTCAGCGTGAATGCCGTTACCATTATCAATGATTTCGATCAGGGTCGAACCACCTTGAGCAATACGAATAATCAGCTCAGTTGAACCCGCATCAATCGAGTTTTCTAATAACTCTTTCACCACTGAGGATGGGCGTTCAATCACCTCACCCGCAGCAATCTGGTTGGCTAAAGCGGCATTAAGTGTATGAATACGACGGGTTGAATCATGCACCATTCAATTGTTCCTGCAAAGTTTGGGATAACAATTCGGAGTTAACGGTTAAAGTTACAAATCGGGTTAATTCATCGTCCGATTTTTGGATATCAACAACAACATCCGCTTTGGGAATTTCATCACCGCCTTTAGATGGCCATTCAAATAAGAATAATGCATCCTCTATTTCCAAATAATCACGGATTCCCATTAGTTCTAATTCATAAGGATCATCTAAACGATATAAATCAAAATGGAAAATTTCTTTGCCCTGAATCGTATACGGTTCTACCAACGTATACGTTGGACTTTTGACCGAACCCTGATGCCCTAAATGTTGTAGAAAATAGCGTGTGAATGTGGTTTTACCTGCACCAAGATCCCCAATTAAATAAATAACGCCTGAATGCACATATTGAGAAAGCACTTGTGCAAAATGTTGAGTGTCTTGTTCATGATTTAAGGTAAATTTCACTGAATATGACATGGCAAATAAAACAAAATTGGGATGGTGGCTATGATAACATTGCGCTGCTTTAAAGCCTAATAAACAGCTTTTAAACTGGCTTATTTTACAGCGTTCACTCTAGGTTAGTATTGTTGCATGAAACCCATCATTGAATTCACACCACCACTCATCAATGGCGTGAGTGCCAGTAAAGTTTTTTTACCCAATGATATTTCTACACCCACTATTTTTGAGTATTTGTGTCAGCATTTTTCTCATATCCAATCTCAAGAATGGCAACAACGCTTTAAAGATGAACTGATTTATGCTGCAGACGGCTCAATATTACAATTAAATAGCCCTTATACGCCGAATACTCATATTTTTTATTATCGTTTTTTGGCGTATGAAATCCACGTGCCCTTTCAACACGAAATCCTGTTTGAAAATGAAGACTTGCTCGTCGTCGACAAACCGCATTTTTTAACGATGAGCCCAACTGGTCAATACGTTCAGGAAACCTTATTGGTTCGGTTAAAAAAACAGACTGGCTATGCAGATTTGACTCCAATCCATCGGCTTGACCGAGAAACAGCAGGTGTGGTTTTGTTCTGTAAACGAACAGAATCACGTGGTACTTACCAACAACTGTTCGCAGAACGAAAAGTTCAAAAAACTTATCACGCCATCGCGGCCTATCGCCCTGAACTCAAATTTCCACAGACCTTACAACTGCATTTAGAAAAAAGTGATCCTTTTTACACCATGCAAGTCAATGCGAATAAACCCAGTAACACTGAGACATGGATCGAATTGTTAGATCACGACCAAACACACGCAAAATATTTACTCAAACCAAAAACTGGTAAACAACATCAGTTGCGTGTACATCTCAATTATCTCGGTGTTCCAATCCTAAATGACTCATTTTATCCAAACGTTGTACACAAAGCAGATGAAGACTTTAGTCATCCTTTACAATTACTTGCAAAAGCAATTCACTTCATAGATCCCATTTTAGATATGCAAATGAGCTTTAGTTCTAACTATGAACTAACACTGTAAACACAACGTAATGACAAAAATTCTATTTTTTCACTGCAAAAATATTGAAATTACATTGTGATCGTTTAAAATACATGACCATAACTAAAAATATTTGGTCTTATTCTTCATGCGAAAAACAGAAGTTTATCAGGTTCGACTTGATTCACAGGAAAAGAAACAAGCCTTTGCCGTTTTTAAACAGCTTGGTATCTCCCCTGCTCAAGCAGTCCGCCTTTTCTTTAAACAGGTGGTGCTTACTAAATCTATTCCCTTTGCAATTGAAAACCAGAATATCAATATGGAACAATTGCTCAAACTAAGGAAATCAAAAGCGACAGCAACAACAGAGAATCCATCAGATGTGAATATTGAAGATGATCACGAGGATTTATTTGAAGAGCTGAATGCGCTTTTAGGTGAAAGTGACAAAACTTAACAATGTCGCATTTATACACAAGTTTTTAATTTTTAAGCTGAATTTTTTTCGCTATCCTGACAGTCCAAATAAAACGATAAGCTATAGGATGAATTAAGGATGATTGTAAAGCGAGCAACCAAAGAAGACCTGCATCAATTGGCAGTCTTATTTGATGAATATCGTCAGTTCTACGGTGCTTCATCCAATGTTGTGCAGTCTTTTCAATTTTTAAATCATCGATTTGACAACAAAGACAGTGTTATTTTTATTCATGTAAAAGATGAAATTTTTACAGGCTTTGTTTTACTTTATCTCGCCTTTTCATCCGTTGCTTGTGAAACCTACTATGTATTAGATGATGTCTACGTTACCCCGACTTATCGGAAACAAGGTTCTGCAAAACAATTGATCGATACCGCTATCCTGTTTGCTCGTCATGAAAATGCTCAACGCATTAGCCTTGAAACGCAAAAGAATAATTACCAATCCCATCAGCTCTATGAAAAAATGGGATTTATCCATGATGATGAATTTAAAACCTTTCACTGCTTTTTAAAATAATTACAGATCCAATTGAATATTCTGACTCAACTGCTTTTGCGAAGGTGTTAAATAGAAGTACTCGCCTTCGTCGAGCTGAGGAAGTTCGAGCAATCCGATTTGATGCCGATGTAAAGATTCAACCTTATTACCCACGGCTGCCAACATGCGTTTAACTTGATGATAGACGCCTTGATGAATGGTCATTGAAAGCTGATTTTCTGAGATTAACTGAACATCGGTTGCCGCATAAATACCTTTTTCATTGCGTAGTTCCACGCCCAACTCTAATTGGTGTTTTTGTTCAGTTGTTACTGGATCTGCTGTAGTCACATGATAGACCTTAGGTACATGTTTACGCGGATGAGTAAGCGACTGTAAATACTGACCATCATCTGTCAACAATAAAAGCCCCGTTGTATCTTGATCTAAACGCCCTACACACTGAATACCGCGGTGGATAAGTATCTCAGGCAATAAACTAAATACACTTTTATGATGGGTTGCTTGATGTGAACACTCATAATCTTGCGGTTTGTTTAACGCAAGATAAACATGTTCTCGATATAAATAGTCTTCACCAAAAACCTGAAAATGGAGCTGGTCAAGATTAAAGTTCTGTTTTGGATTATCACATACTTGGTTTTCAATGCATACAGCACCATTTTTAATCAACTGTTGGCAATACTTACGTGAACCAAAACCTTGAGATTGCAATATTTTTTCCAACAGCATAACCAAACCCTAAATCAAAACTCAGCCTATTGTACTTGATTGTGTCTGCTGCTGTTGTTTGCTTTCTCATCATTCTTTATCTTTATATTTTATTCACAATTTCTTCATATGTAATACAACCCCTACAAAACCCTCGTTAAACTCTATCAATCTAGAGGTTGCACTCCATATTTCTACTCGAAAGTCTTGTTACATTTATCTCAAGTTATCAAGAATATTGTCCCACAAATAAAGGACAAGGAGTTTCACCATGAAATCGAATATTTGGTTATGTAGCATTCTATTAGCAACCTCTTCTATGCTGTCTGTTGCTCATGCAAATAATACAACACGCGTTGCTGCAACATCGGCTTTAGGCAGTGTGGTTGGTACAGCAGTTGGTAAAGAGCTCGGCGGGCATACTGGTGCAATGATTGGGTCTGCAATCGGTGGCGCTGGTGGAGCTGCAGCATCTAGCAATAAACGTAATCGTACTGAAGCTGCAATTGGTGGCGGTTTAGGTGGTGTCGGTGGCTATACTGTTGGTAATAACATGGGTGGTACCAATGGTGGATATATTGGCGCAGCAGTCGGTGCGGCTGGTGGTGCAGCCTTAGGCAATAAAGTTGGACAAGATCGTGATGCCGATAATCGTCGTGCTTATGACAACCGTCGTTATGATGATCGTCGTCATTATAATTCACGTAAAAACGCTCGTCACGACAATGGACTACATCGCGGTTGGTACAAAAACCGTTAAAAAAAGCATATGCGTTACCTCTTTAGCACCTTCGGGTGCTTTTTTTATTGTATAGGTTCGAAACATTATATCGAAAAAAATAGATATACAGACTCAAGTATATATCGTATTATATCGATATATAGTTATGAGAATCGATGATGAAATCATTGCAAGATATTAAGTTTTCTATTTTAGAGTTAGCGCCCGTTCGAGACGATCAAAGTATTGAGTTCTCACTGCGCCATGCACTTGAACTCGCTCAACATGCTGAAAATTTAGGCTATGAACGATTTTGGTTAGCAGAACACCACAATATGGATGGTATCGCCAGTTCTGCAACCACAGTGCTACTCGGTTTTATCGCAGCGAATACTCAGCATATTCGTTTAGGCTCAGGTGGCATCATGCTCCCCAATCATGCACCATTGGTTGTGGCGGAACAGTTTGGGACATTAGCGACGCTTTACCCAAATCGTTTTGAACTTGGATTGGGGCGTGCACCTGGAACAGATCCACTGACTATGCGTGCATTACGTCGTGGACGTAAAGAAACAGAAGATCAATTTCCTCAAGATGTGATGGAAATCTTACAATACTTTAAAGCACCTCAACCCAACCAAAGAATTATTGCCACGCCTGGGCAAAATACGCATGTACCAGTTTGGTTATTGGGTTCAAGTCTGTTTAGCGCACAGCTCGCGGCAAAGCTCGGACTTCCCTATTCATTTGCTTCGCACTTTGCGCCAAGAATGTTAGGTCAAGCCATCGAAATCTATCGCGAGAATTTCCAAGCTTCAGAATTTTTGGAGAAACCTTATATTTCGATGGGTGTTCCCACTGTCGTCGCGGCAACAGATGAAGACGCACAATATTTGGCAACCAGTTCATATCAGCGTATTTTAAACCTGATTCGTGGTCACAGCTTAAAACTCAAGCCACCGATTGATTCTACACAAGGTCTCGCAACTGGTGCTGAGCAACTGGCGATTCAAAACTTTTATGCAATGGCTCAAATTGGTTCTCGAGCTACCGTTAAAGCTGGCTTAAATAAAATCGCTGCTCAGTATGATGTAGATGAGTTTATTTTCACTTGTGATATTTATGACACACAAAAACGTTTAGACAACTTTAGTCTATTGATGGATATTAAGAATAATTAAGATCTCGGCTCCATCCACAAGGCTTATTCAATTTAAGCCTTGTTGTTTTCGCTTCTTCAGTAAATCAATAGAGGTGCATTTCACGTTTCAGCATGTGGGTCGCTTGTTGCATATTCACTGCTCGGCTAAATAAATAACCTTGCCCGATTGAGCAGCCAAATTGTTTCAACAATTCTAATTGCTCAGCATTTTCAATGCCCTCAGCAACGATATCCAAAGATAACTTTGGCCCTAAGGCAATAATTGCTTGCACGATTGCTAAAATCGCCTCATCACTATTCATCTGACGAATAAAATCGCAATCAATTTTCAAACAATCTACAGGATAATCCCTTAATCTTGTGAGTGATGAATGCCCTGTTCCAAAGTCATCAAGTGCAATCTTAACGCCCTGCTGTTTGAGCAAATTCAATGCCCGAATCACATAGTCAGAACCACGATCATCCAAAATGTGCTCTGTGATTTCTATCTCGACCAAATGATGCGGAATTTTATACAGGTTCAAACGATACAATAAGCGCTCAGCATAATTATCTTTAAGAAATTCAACAGGCGCTACATTAATCGAGACAGGAACAACAGCCAGCCCTTGCTCAATCCACATGGCAATATTGTTAAAAACTTTATTCTGTATCGCATCACTAATTCGTGTAGCTAACACATAATCCTGAAAAGCTTGTTCAATATTAATAGGTGAATGAATACGTTTATCATCCGTTTGCCAACGTAACAATGCCTCAAATCCAACGACCTTGCCATCAGATAAACGCACCTTAGGTTGATAGAACGGAACCATAAGATCATCACGAATAATATGACGCGCTTCAGTTAATTGAATGGCGATATTTTGCGCAGCAACCTGCATCTGTTGATTAAACATACGGAAACCACCACGCCCTGTGGCTTTTAAATCATTTAATGCAGTATCTGCACATTTCATTAAATTCAAGGAATCTTTGGCGTCGCGTGGGTAAATCGCACAGCCAATACTCATGCTGCCATTAATTAAATTACCCGCATAGGTGATTGGTGCATCTAACTGTCGACTAACTTCAATTGCAACTTTTTCAAGATCAAACTCAGCATCGATTCCATTGACTAAAATAGCAAACTCATCACCGCCTAAACGCGCCACAAAAGTATTTTCGGGTAAATTGTTTTCTATTCGCTTCGATAAAACACGCAGTAAGTGATCTCCTGCGGCGTGCCCAAGCGTATCATTGACGTGTTTAAAATAATCTAAATCTAACAACATCAAACCAAGAAACTTTTCACTCTTTTTATGTCTTTGCAATGCGCGTTTAAGTTGTAGTTTAAAGAAACGACGATTGTACAATCCTGTCAATTCATCCAATTCACTCGAAATGCGCAGTTGAATTTCTGTTTGTCTTTGAGCAGTTACATCACGAGACAGACAAAGAATCTGCACAACTTGACCGTTATCATTTAATATCGGCGTGAGTAAATTGTCCCAATATTGCTTATCTTCTCCGTGACCACTCATGCCACGAAAACGAGCGGTTTTACCTTTAAGTGCCGTCTTTAATGCATAATTTGCCTTTGATCGTACTTCAGGCGCTAAAAGCTCTGTCCACTTCATCCCAAATCGATGATTGCTTTCGGGAATATTTAAGGCAATACATCCAGTTCTATTTACATGCAGTAAACAACCATCTACATCTAAGAGTTTGATGCAATCCACGCTATTATCAAGCATGTTGGTTTGCGCATTAATACATTGCACTAGATTTTGTTGATATTGTTTGGTTTCATGAATATCGACACTATTAATAAACCAATATGCATGATCACCAGAGTTGTCTGCTACAAGTTTTGCAGACAATAAAAACCATCGATATGCACCTGATCGATGTTTCAATCGGCACTCAACGTGAAAAGGGGTTTTATATGAGAATGCTTGTAGCCATTCGCTTTGAAAAACCGAAATATCGTCTGAATGGATTAAATCCATCCAATTTTTTTTGAACTTCTCTAATTCATTTAAACCGATATATTCTTGGCTGACGCTATTAAAAAAATAAGCGTCACCCTGATCTGAAAGCAACCAGACTAGACTCGGTATACTATTGAAAACGTTTTGCTGGACTTCGTTCATTTGATGGTTTGATTGAAAAGTTAAAGCCAAGAATTCACATGCTTTTAAATAACTTTACTGGCTTTACGTTCAAACAGAATTCTTTATTTCAAGATGTTCAGTTGCAATAAAACCACATACCATCAATTATAGCAAAAGTGAGATTTGTATCACAATATTTTATCATAAACGTGTGTAATTTAACATCATAGCGGCATTTTTATTAATTAGATTTTATCATTCAACATCAATTGTTTATTTTTAATTAAATATTTATTACAAACTTAGCATCATAATTTAGAAGAAAATTTCAATCAAAGGCCACCTATCCAGCAGTGTTTAGGCAGCCCTATTTGATTAACCAATACGACGTTTTAAACCTGTCGACTGCAAAATACGCGTTGAGATTTCTTCAATCGACATTTCAGTGACATTTAAGTATTTAATCCCTTCTGAAATATAGATGCCTTCAATCGCACGTAATTCCATTTGACACTGACTAAAACTTGCATAACGACTATTCGCCTTACGTTCACTTCGGATAGCAACTAAACGCTCAGCATCAATCATTAAACCAAAGAGCTTATTTTTATGTGCTTTTAAGACCGTTGGTAGACGGTTGTCGTCCAGATCTTCTTCAGTTAAAGGGTAGTTTGCAACACGAATCCCGAATTGTAACGACAAATAAATTGAGGTTGGGGTTTTGCCAGAGCGTGAAACACCCACTAAAATTAAATCAGCTTTATCATAATGACGTGTTCGCGCACCATCATCATTGTCCAGTGCAAAATGCACCGCATCAATACGCGCCTTATATGACTCTGAATCTGTTACTGCATGCGTTTGTCCAACCAATGTCGTTGGTGGAATACCTAGCTCTTGTTCAAGTTTACTAATTAAGCCTTCAAATACATCCAAATTTACGGCTTTAGCAGTATTGATAATTTCACGGGCATTTGGATCAACCAAAGTATCAAAAACCAACGGTAAAGAGCCATCACGTTTTTGACATGCATTGATTTCTACAACCACATTCATTGCCGCTTCTTCAGTGGTGATATAAGGCATAATATGAATGTCAAAATCTACGTTTGGAAATTGCGCAAGTAGTGAATGTCCAAGGGTTTCTGCGGTGATTGCTGTCCCATCTGAAATAAAAAATACGCTCCGTTTAATTTGTTTACTTTCGGGCATCAAAATTCTCCTTAAACATTTGTCTTAGTGCTCTATAATCTTTATAGTAAACTCATCTAACATGACTGTCGCTTAGTAAAATACTAATTCTAAGCACTTTCGTATAATTTCATACCAATGATGGTCATTCATCCTGCAAAAAAAGTGGAGTAAATACTTTGGAAGCGCGCGTAATCGGTCTGGAAAAACTAGGGAAACACGATGTAGAACTCGTAGGTGGGAAAAACTCATCTCTAGGTGAAATGATCAGCCATTTATCCAATGCTGGTGTATCGGTACCAGGGGGTTTTGCAACGACTGCTGCTGCCTATCGTGAGTTCTTAGATCAAAGCGGTTTAAACGCTCGAATTCAGGCTGAATTGGCTCAACTCAATGTTGATGATGTAAATGCACTTGTCGAAACTGGTGCAAAAATCCGTAAATGGATTGTTGATACTCCGCTCACTTCCGCACTAGAACAAGAAATTCGTGACGCTTTTGCTGCACTTTCAAACGGTAATCCAGACATCGCTGTTGCTGTACGTTCATCTGCTACTGCTGAAGATCTACCAGACGCTTCATTTGCAGGTCAACAAGAAACTTTCTTAAATATTCGCGGTATTGATAACGTTCTTATTGCGATTAAAGAAGTTTTTGCTTCCCTGTATAATGACCGCGCAATCGCTTATCGTGTACACCAAGGTTTTGAGCATAGTGTCGTTGCCCTTTCTGCTGGCGTACAACGTATGGTTCGCTCTGAAACTGGTGCTGCTGGTGTTATGTTTACCCTAGACACAGAATCAGGTTTCCGTGATGTCGTGTTTATTACCGCATCATATGGTTTGGGTGAAATGGTCGTGCAAGGTGCAGTTAACCCTGACGAGTTCTATTTATCTAAACCGCTATTAAATAATGGCAAACACTCTGTTTTACGCCGCAACCTCGGTTCTAAACACCAAAAAATGATTTATGGTGAAGAAGGTTCTGCGGGTAAATCTGTTGTTGTTGTTGATGTCGAAAAACCAGAACGTCAACAATTTGCGTTAAATGATCATGAATTACATGAGTTAGCTAAACAAGCGCTGATCATTGAAGAACATTATGGTTCGCCAATGGACATCGAATGGGCTAAAGATGGCGATGATGGTCAAATCTATATTGTTCAAGCACGTCCAGAAACAGTAAAAAGTCGTCAAAATGTCGGCACAATGGAACGTTATCTACTCAAACAACGCGGCACAGTGATTTGTGAAGGTCGTTCAATCGGTCAGCGTATTGGTTCTGGTAAAGTTCGTGTGGTTACATCGATTAAAGAAATGGACAAAGTTCAAGACGGTGATGTCCTTGTCTCTGATATGACCGATCCAGATTGGGAACCTGTCATGAAACGTGCTGCAGCGATTGTAACCAATCGTGGTGGCCGTACTTGTCACGCAGCAATTATTGCCCGTGAACTCGGTGTTCCTGCAATTGTAGGTTGTGGAAATGCAACAGAAGTTCTTACTGATGGTCAGGAAGTCACCGTTTCTTGTGCTGAAGGCGATACAGGCTTTATCTATGAAGGCGCATTAGACTTCGAAGTTCAACGCAACTCGATTCACTCAATGCCTCAACTTCCGTTCAAGATCATGATGAACGTCGGTAACCCTGACCGAGCGTTTGACTTTGCTCAAATTCCAAACGAAGGTATTGGGCTTGCTCGTCTTGAGTTCATCATCAACCGTATGATCGGTGTGCATCCAAAAGCATTACTCAACATTGAAAGCTTACCACGTGAAACACGTGCTGCTGTTCTAACACGTACTGCCGGTTACACCTCGCCTATCGAGTTTTATGTTGAGAAGTTAGTTGAAGGTATTTCAACACTTGCTGCTGCGTTTGCAGGAAAGCCAGTCATCGTTCGTATGTCTGACTTCAAATCAAATGAATATGCAAACTTAATCGGTGGTAAGTTATACGAACCAGAAGAAGAAAACCCAATGTTGGGCTTCCGTGGTGCAAGTCGTTATGTTTCCGACAACTTCCGCGATTGTTTTGAGCTTGAATGCCGTGCCTTGAAAAAAGTACGTGATGAAATGGGCTTAACCAACGTTCAAATCATGATTCCATTCGTTCGTACTGTTTCTGAAGCAAAACGTGTCATCGAACTGCTTGCGCAAAATGGTTTGAAACGTGGTGAGAATGGCTTGAAAGTCATCATGATGTGTGAATTACCAACCAATGCTTTATTGGCTGAACAATTCCTTGAACACTTCGATGGTTTCTCAATCGGTTCAAACGACTTAACCCAATTAACATTAGGTCTAGACCGTGACTCTGGCATTGTATCGCATTTATTTGATGAACGTGATCCAGCAGTAAAAGCCTTACTTTCTATGGCGATTCATGCTTGTCGTAAAGCAGGAAAATACGTGGGTATTTGTGGTCAAGGTCCTTCCGACCACCCTGATCTTGCAAAATGGCTCATGGAACAAGGCATTGAGTCTGTTTCACTTAACCCTGATTCAGTGCTTGATACTTGGTTCTTCTTGGCTGAAGAAAAAATTAAGCAAGCTTAACCACTATTGTAAAAGACCCCACTGGTGGGGTCTTTTTTCATCATTTGTGATAGAGATTTAGAATATATGCAAATTTACTTGGCTCGTAATAATCAGCAAGCTGGTCCCTATACCTTAGAACAAATCAACCAAATGCTTGCTAGTCAACAAGTTCTTCTTACTGATCTTGCATGGCATGAAGGGATGGCAGAATGGAAAACGCTTGGTGAATTAACCCAAGGAAAACTTGTGTATGAACCAATCGGTCATACATCGACTCCATTTCCATCGCCAATTCAAACTGAAACAGTATCTCCTACTCAACAGTATCAAGCTAAAGCATCTACGCAAGAAAGCAATGTCGAACTAGCATCTATTGGCTCTCGTGCATTAGCCAAAGCGGTTGATCTCATGTTGTGGCTACCAACTCTAGCTATTCCATCATTTTATTTCAACGATGAACAACTTCAGCAGCTTTCTGAACTGCAACAACAAATGCAAGCAACTGAGTTTGCTTCATCGAAAGCCGCCGAACTGCAACAACAATTGTTTCAACTCATTCCCGTTGAAGCATGGCAGAGCATCATGATCTATATCTTGGTTATGCTCATGATTCAAGCTTATTTTATTGCCAAATCTGGTCAAAGTATCGGCAAAAAACTTGCTCGAATTAAAATTGTTGATGTCGAAAGCAACGATCAGGTGAGTTTAATCCGCTCGTTTTGGTTGCGTAGCGTTTTATTTATTATTTTAAACTTCCTGTTAGTCCCGATTATCACAATCATTGACTATGCATTTGCACTTGGCAAAAACCGCCAAACATTACACGATAAATTCGCAAAAACCAAAGTGATTAAGCAATAATTACAAATCAATAAAGAAAAGAGGATTAAATCCTCTTTTCTTTATATTAAGCTGATATTTATAGAAAAAGCATATCGCGAAATAACAATCCCTACAAAATAAATCGGGTTTTAAAACAAGCATTTCACACCACTTTATCAGTAGCTTAGTTTTTCAATATGAGGCATAATGCCCAACAACGTAGCGGTGTCGCATGTTTGTTAAGCATTTATTAAAAGAAATTCTTAGCAAACATGCGACACTTTATTCGCTATCCCATAATTTAATTAGGGAATGGGACTCTTCACCGAGGTTGTAAAATGAGACAAACGATTTTAGCTGTATTGTCTTTATCAACGCTTGCTGTGCTCTTAACTGGGTGCGGTGGTGATATGGTACTTCTAAACAGTAAAGGTCCAGTTGGTCAGGGTCAAGGTAGCCTGATGATGACTGCGATCTATCTAATGCTATTGGTGGTCATCCCATCAATCATTATGGCATTATGGTTTGGTTGGAAATATCGCGCGTCAAATAAAGATGCAGACTATAAACCTACTTGGGCACACTCTACGACAATTGAGATCGTTGTTTGGGGTGTTCCAGTCATTATTATTGGTATTTTAGCTTGGTTAACTTGGTGGGGTTCCCACAAGTATGACCCTTACCGTCCATTAGAATCAGATAAAGCACCATTAACGATTCAAGCAATTGCTGAACAGTTCAAATGGGTATTTATCTATCCTGAGCAAAATATTGGTACGGTAAATGAAATACGCTTCCCAGTAAAAACGCCACTCAGCTTTAAAATCACCTCTAACTTCACAATGAACTCATTCTTCATTCCACAGTTAGGCGGTCAAATTTATGCGATGGCAGGTATGCAAACTCATCTTCACTTATTGGCAGATGAGCCAGGTATCTTCCGTGGTATTTCTGCGAACTATTCTGGTTATGGCTTTTCACAAATGCGTTTCATGGCGCATGGTGTTAGTGACGCAGAATTTGCACAGTGGGTAGAAGCGGTAAAAGCGGGTAATGGTACAAGTATCAATGCTGAAGCAATTCAAAAAGGTACACTTGACCAAGCTGAATTAGCAACTTTACGTGATGGTAACCGTTCTAAACATCAGATCGAAGTTCTAATCGCCAAAGCAAAAACACCAGAAGAGAAACAAGCGGCTGAGGAAATGAAATCATATCCTACTGCCCCACATCCAGTGACTTATTACTCTTCGGTTGAGCCTAAATTGTTCGAATCTGTAATCAATCAATACATGAGCAACTATCATGGTGCAGATCACTCAGCATCTTCTGCTGACCACACCACTGATGTTGAACATGCGACAGCTTCTACAGAGGAATAAGACATGTTTGGAAAGTTAGGGTTGGATGCAATTCCACACGATCCAATCGTGTTGGTGACTATTGCATTAATGGTTTTAGGTGGTATCGCACTTCTTGCAGGTATTACTTATTTCAAAAAATGGGGCTACTTGTGGAACGAATGGTTCACCTCTGTAGACCATAAAAAAATTGGTATCATGTATATCCTCGTATCAGTGGTCATGCTTCTGCGTGGTTTTGCTGATGCAATCATGATGCGTTTACAGCTTTTCCTCGCTAAAGGTGGCGGTGAAGGTTATTTACACCCAGAACACTACGATCAGATTTTCACTGCGCATGGCGTAATCATGATCTTCTTCGTAGCAATGGGTCTTGTTGTAGGTATGATGAACATCGCCGTTCCACTGCAAATTGGTGCACGTGACGTGGCTTTCCCATTATTAAACTCTTTGAGCTTCTGGTTATTCGCTGGTGCTGCTGGTTTGATGATGGCATCTCTTGCGCTTGGTGAGTTCGCAGCAACAGGTTGGATGGCTTATCCTCCTCTATCAGGTATTGAGTATTCTCCTGGTGTTGGTGTTGATTATTATATTTGGGCACTTCAGGTTTCTGGTCTCGGTACGCTTTTAACAGGTGTTAACTTCTTTGTTACCATCATTAAAATGCGCGCGCCAGGCATGAAACTGATGGACATGCCGATCTTCACTTGGACTTCACTTTGTACGGCTGTATTGATCATTGCTTCGTTCCCTGTATTAACAGGTACACTTGCAATGCTTACGCTAGATCGTTACTTCGGTTTCCACTTCTTCACAAATGAGCTTGGCGGTAGTCCAATGCTTTATGTGAACTTGATTTGGACATGGGGTCACCCTGAAGTATACATCTTAGTATTACCAGCCTTTGGTTTATACTCAGAAATCGTAGCAACCTTCTCTCGTAAAGCGTTGTTCGGTTATAAGTCTATGGTGTATGCAACCATCGCGATTACTGTACTTGCGTTTGTTGTATGGCTTCACCACTTCTTTACCATGGGTGCTGGTGCGAACGTCAATGCGTTCTTCGGTATCATGACCATGGTTATTGCGATTCCTACAGGTGTGAAGATCTTCTCTTGGTTATTCACCATGTATAAAGGTCGTATCACATTCACGACACCAATGTTATGGACGCTTGGCTTCCTTGTGACTTTTGGTATCGGTGGTTTGACTGGCGTACTTATGGCTGTTCCACCTGCGGACTTCCTTGTACATAACTCATTATTCTTGATTGCTCACTTCCATAACGTGATTATCGGTGGTGTGGTGTTTGGTATGTTTGCCGGCATCATCTTCTACTGGCCGAAAATGTTTGGTTGGAAGCTCAATGAAGCATGGGGTAAAGCCTCATTCTGGTTCTGGTTCATCGGTTTCTATTTTGCATTCATGCCACTTTATATCCTTGGTTTCATGGGTATGACACGTCGTTTGAATACATATGACAACCCTGAATGGGATCCATACTTAGCGATCGCATTGTTTGGTGCTGTTTTGATTGCAATCGGTATTGCATGTTTCTTAATGCAAATCATCGTTGGCTTCTTACAACGCAAAGACAATATGGACTACACTGGCGACCCATGGGATAGCCGTACGTTAGAATGGGCAACTTCGTCTCCAGCTCCATTTTATAACTTTGCGCATGTTCCTGCTGCTGATGGTATCGATCGCTTCTGGACAGACAAAGAAAATGGTGTAGCATACGCTCGCAATACCAAATATGAAGATATCCACATGCCGACAAATCGTGCTGCTGGTTTCGTTATTGCGATGTTCATTACCGTTCTTGGTTTTGCTCTCATCTGGCATATTTGGTGGCTTGCTGTCGTTTCATTCGTCGCTGCTATTATCAGCTTCATCATAAGCTCATTCACAAAGAATGTGGATTACTATGTTCCTGCTGCTGAAGTAGAACGTATTGAGAATGAACGCTATGCGTTACTTGAAAAACACTTGAAGAAGGACTAAGGATATGGCTGAAGTACTTCATCACGATAACCACGGACACGACGGTCATCACGAACATGATGATACAGATATAACGGTCTTTGGTTTCTGGACATATTTGATGAGTGACTTGATCCTTTTCGGATCACTCTTCATCGCATTTGCTGTATTAAGCAGTCATATTCCACCTGGTACACCTAGTGCATACGACTTATTCCATGATTCTTTAGGATTCGTATTAGCTGAAACCTTTGCACTCCTTATTTCTTCTGTGACATTTGGATTTGCAGTACTTGCATCTTATAAAAAGAATGTTAACCAAGTTCTTTTATGGTTAATCATTACTTTTATTTTTGGTGCAACGTTCATTGGGATGGAAATCTATGAATTCCATCACCTTGTTCATGAAGGTTATGGCCCAACTAAGAGTGCATTCTTATCAGCGTTCTTTACTTTGGTTGGTACACACGGTATCCACGTAACCTCTGGTTTAGTGTGGATGATCGTACTCATGTATCAGATCAAGAAGAACGGTTTGACACTACCGAATACACGTCGTCTTGCTTGCTTAAGCTTGTTCTGGCACTTCCTTGACATCGTTTGGATCTGTGTATTCAGCGTAGTTTACTTACTGGGAGTTCTCTAATGAGTAGTCATGATCATAATGCTGCTGGCGCATCACACGGTAATGTAAAACAATACACGGTTGGTTTTATCCTTTCTGTCCTACTCACCATCATCCCTTTCGGGATGGTGATGGCTGGCGGTTTCAGTCGTGGCGTTTTAGTTACAGTAATTGCAATCACTGCCGTAGCTCAGGTACTTGTACAACTTGTGTACTTCTTACACATGAATACATCATCTGATCAACGTTGGAACCTTATTGCATTTATCTACACAATTTTATGTATCGCTGTACTTCTAGTCGGTTCTGTGTGGATTATGAATTATCTACATTACAACATGATGATCTAAACTGATTGACATGTTGAAAAAATACTTATTCCTGACTAAGCCAGGAATTCTCTTCGGTAATTTCATTACCACCTTGGGCGGCTTTTTTCTAGCCGCCCAAGGCTCTATAGACCTCTTCTTATTATTATTGACCTTAATCGGAACAACATTCGTGGTTGCTTCTGGTTGTGTTGTAAATAATGTAATTGATCAAGACATCGATCAAAAAATGCAACGCACCATGAACCGTGCACTTGTTAAAAAAACAATCTCCTCTCCGATTGCATTACTTTATGCATTGGTACTTGGTCTGATTGGCTTTAGCATTCTATGGTTTTATGTCAATGCTTATGCTTTTTTATTCGCAGTTATTGGTTTTGTGGTCTATGTCGGTTTTTATAGTTTGTGGACGAAACGTACCACAATCCATCAAACCGTGATTGGTAGTATTTCTGGGGCGAGTCCTCCTGTTATTGGTTATACGGCTGTTAGTCATCAATTCGATATGGCTGCCCTTTTGATTTTTGTTGCATATGCTTTATGGCAAATGCCACACTCATGGGCAATCGCAATCTATCGCTTTGACGATTACAAAAACGCAGGAGTTCCTATTTTACCTGTAGCCCGTTCTATTCTTCGAACGAAAATAGAATCACTTATTTATGTGGTTTTATTTACACTGGCGATGAATGCGCTGTACGTCTATGGATACACCGATGTTATTTTTCTGGTGATCTGTAATGCACTTTGCGCGTACTGGTTCTACATTGGTATTTTAGGGTTTAAAGCTGAGAACGATCAGCTTTGGGCAAAACGCTTCTTCCTATTTTCAGTGATTTTAATCACTGTGATTAGTTTAAGTTTTAGTTTTACTTTCAACAGCCCTGCACCTTTCCTCCCAATTTTTTAAAAAGATAGAGCTGATCTCTATCTTTTTATTCGCATATCTAGGCTTTACTGGCTTACTTCACGCCAAACGGCGAATATCGCTTGCGATTTCAACTAAACCTGTCTAAAATCGCAGCTTCGCAATTTGCGACTTAACTTTTTAAGTTATGACTCCTTGCTTCTAACATTGTTGTTAGGGGCTGTTTAAACCGTAAGGAGCTGACAATGCGTCATTACGAAATCGTACTTTTAGTACACCCAGATCAAAGCGATCAAGTTGTAGGTATGGTAGAACGCTATATCTCTCAGATCAAAGAAGCTGAAGGTCAAATTCACCGTTTAGAAGATTGGGGCCGCCGTCAATTGGCTTACCCGATTAACAAAATTCATAAAGCGCACTACATTCTTATGAATGTTGAATGTGGTCAAACGACTCTTGATGAATTAGAAGAATTGTTCCGTTATAACGATGCAATTATTCGTAACATCATTATTCGTCGTGAACACGCAATTACTGAAGAATCTTTACTTGCGAAAAGTGCTGAAGAAAAACGTGCGCGTAAAGCTCAACGTGAAGAAGCACAACACGTCACTCAAGAAGCTGAATAAGGAGAACCTCAATGGCACGTTTTTACCGTCGTCGCAAGTTCTGCCGCTTTACAGCTGAGAAAGTTGCGTACATCGACTATAAAGATATCGACACTTTAAAACAGTACATTACTGAAAACGGCAAGATTGTTCCTAGCCGTATTACAGGTACTAAAGCTCGTTATCAACGTCAATTAGCATTAGCTATTAAACAAGCTCGCTATTTGTCTTTGATTCCGTACACTGACAACCATAAGTAAGTGAGGTGAGCTGTGGACGTTATCTTATTACAACGCATTAAAAATCTTGGTAAATTAGGCGACAAAGTATCAGTTAAAGCTGGTTACGGTCGTAACTTCTTGATTCCTCAAGGTAAAGCAGTAGCTGCTACTGAAGCAAATACTTCTGCTTTTGAAGCACGTCGTGCTGAACTTGAGAAACAAGAAGCTGACATTTTAGCTTCTGCAAATGCACGTGCTGAACAATTGAACGAAGTTAATATCGTTATCACTGCTAAAGCTGGTGATGAAGGTAAACTTTTCGGTTCTATCGGTACTCGTGATATTGCTGATGCTTTAACGAATGCTGGTCTAGTTGTAGACCGTGCAGAAGTTCGTTTACCAAACGGTGCGCTTCGTCACACTGGTGAATTCAACGTCGCAATTCAATTGCATCATGATGTTGTTGCTGAAGTTCTCGTTACTATCGTATCTGAGTAATTTCTGCAAAAAAAAGAGCATGTTTTACATGCTCTTTTTTTTGCCTAATCATCATGTAATTACAAAGTTAATGATTAAAAATACAATTAGCGCATCTCCAATAAATATTTCACATAATTTACTGCACTTTGTTCAATATCATTTTGGGTAGGCTGAACCTCTCCTTCCTCTGGATTAGTGTCCATTCCATAAAACGCATACATGGCTTGATAGTCAGCCTTCACATAACGCGCTGTAAGCTCAAAAGGCGCACACAGTTCTTTGAGGCTGAACTGGTATCGCCCACCTCCTGAATAGTCTTTCTCTTTAATACCTGCTGACACAGCGAGCGTTATTTTTTTATCTTTTAACTGATTACCTGTAGATCCATAAGCCCAGCCATAGGTGAGCACATCATCCAACCATTGTTTTAATAATGGAGGGCAGTTAAACCAATATATCGGGAATTGGAAGACCAAATCTTGATGGGCTTCAACCAATGCTTGTTCTTTTATTACATCAATACGACCATCGGGGTAACTTTTATAAAGCTCATGTACAGTGAACTCATCTGGATATTGTTGTAACTCTTCAATCCAACGTTTATTAATGACGGAATTATCAATATCAGGGTGAGCAATAATCACTAGCGTTTTTTTCATTCCAACAAACTCCATCAAACTTATGAATCGTTCAGTAAAAGGTATGAAATTGATTATAAATCTACGCTACAAATAATTTAAGTACGGTAATTATAGTTATATACTAGACCAAAAGTTAGTGTCAGAAGAAAATTATGGAAATTTGCGCACCCCCACATATCGACTTAGAGCAAACTGATTTTGGATATACGCTTTCACTGATCAGTGGCAAATATAAAATGATTATTATGTATTGGCTTTATCAACATAAGTCCATCATGCGCTTTAATGAGTTAAAACGCTCGATTGGCAATATTTCATTCAAGACTTTAAGTCTTACCTTGAAAGAAATGGAAAGAGATCAGCTTATTATTCGTAATGAATATCCACAAATTCCACCTAAAGTTGAATATAGCCTGTCAGAGCGAGGACTTTCCTTGATTCCTCTGTTAGACATGATGTGTCAATGGGGAGCTTCCAATCGACTCTAGAATCTAAACTTCACTTTTTCATCAATTAAACAATTTTTCCAAATTAAGTTCCCTCGATGTGATTCATTTGGATTAAGATAGTCAGTTGTTACTGTTTCATCTTTTTATTAGGTCTTGTTATGTCACAGGCGAATGCCAATTTTACGAAAAACACTCCAAAGACAGAGAGTAAAATGAGTGACTCAGGTCAACTAAAGGAATTCCGTACCCCACCCCATAACCTTGCCATTGAGCAAGCGGTATTAGCCGCATTGATGACGGTTGCTGAATCATTCGAACAAGTCAGTGACTTACTCAAAGAAAATGATTTTTATGCAACGCGCCATAAATACATCTATCGTGCGATTGAGAAACTGGCACAAGAAAACTCGCCTTATGATGCCGTTTTAGTCAATGATTGGTTGCTCAAACAAAATCTACTCGATGCAATTGGTGGTGAAGAGTATTTAATGCAATTGATGGCAGACTCGCCTTCAAGTTTTTATAACCTTGAAACCTATGCCAGCAAGATCAAAGAGTTTTCGACCCTACGTACAATGATCAAAGTAAGTACAGATATTCTGCAAAATGCTTACGATACCAAAGGTCGTCCTGTCAGTGAAATCCTTGATCTTGCTGAAACTCAAATCTTTTCATTGGCAGAACAACATAACAATAATAAAAAAGATTCAGGTCCTAAATCGATTAGTTCAGTGACAGCCGATGTAATCATGAAACTCGATGAACTTTCTAAATTAGAAGGAAGTATCACAGGTTTAACTACAGGCTTCTTAGAACTGGATAATAAAACCTCAGGGATGCAAGCTGGAGATTTAATCATTGTTGCAGCGCGTCCATCGATGGGTAAAACCACATTTGCCATGAACTTGGTTGAAAGTGTTTTACAATATAATCGATTGCCTGCTCTGGTTTTTTCTATGGAGATGCCAGCAGACTCGATCGCTATGCGTTTGATTTCCGCAATGGGTAAAGTCCATCAAGGGCATTTACGATCAGGTAATCTTGATGCAGATGAATGGACCAAAGTCACAGGTACAATTTTGCAGTTACAACAAATGCAATTGTATATTGATGACTCCTCTGCCTTGCCACCAACTGAACTAAGAGCACGTGCACGGCGTATCGCCAAAATGCATGATGGCAAAATTGGCTGTATCATGGTCGACTATTTACAGTTGATGAAAGTCCCGGGCATGGGAGATAACCGTGTCGGCGAGATTTCTGAAATTTCTCGAAGCCTGAAGGCATTGGCAAAAGAAATGCAATGTCCTGTGATCGCACTGTCTCAGCTTAACCGTAGTTTGGAGAACCGACCAAACAAACGCCCTGTTATGTCTGACTTGCGTGAATCTGGTGCCATCGAGCAGGATGCTGACTTAATCATGTTTATTTACCGTGATGAAGTCTATAACAAAGAATCTAAAGAGGCAGGTACTGCTGAGATTATTATCGGGAAACAGCGTAATGGCCCGATTGGTTCTGTCCGCTTAGCGTTTGAAGGTCAATACACGCGTTTCAGTAATCTTTCACCTGAGTTCTATGCTCAATATGATAACGATGAATAATACTTAATTTAATACCTGCTTTATATACTTTCCAAGTCGTCCCAAAGGAGAAATCAGGGTGCGCCAAGCAACAGTTTATATTGACAGTTCTGCGCTGCAATATAATTTAAACCGTGTCAAACAACTTGCTCCACATTCAAAAATTGTAAGCATGGTTAAAGCCAATGCTTACGGACATGGAATCAAAGACTGCTTAGCCGCCTTAGATCGCACAGATGCTTTTGGTGTCGCCTGCTTAGAAGAAGCAATTGAAATCAGGCAACTTGGATACACTCAACCCATTACGTTAATTGAAGGCGTTTTTTCTGAAGATGAAATGACGCATGTGATTCAATATCAACTTGAATGTATGGTTCATCACGCTCAACAAGTTGAATGGTTGATAGCACATAAAAATGCGTATAACGCACTCGGCTTAAAAGTATGGGTCAAATTAAATAGTGGTATGAACCGTTTAGGCTTCAAAATCACAGAAATCATTGCTGTCATTCAACGTTTAAAAGCTGAAGGTTTTAGCTGCATTTTAGCTATGCATTTTGCAAATGCGGATGCAGACCACGCTTTAAACGAACAACAAATAGCTCAGTTCTTACAAGTCAAACAGACTTGTGAACCGATCATGGCTTCTTGTTGTAATTCCGCCGCGATTTTTAAATACCCTGAATTACATTTCGATTTTGTCCGTCCAGGAATCATGCTTTATGGTGCAACGCCATTTGCAGATCAAGATGTTCATAAACTTGATTTAAAACCTGTCATGACCTTTAGTGCGGAAATCATTGCATTAAATCATATTCAACAAGGTGAGCATGTCGGCTATGGCTCTAGTTTCACTGCGACAAAAAATATGAAAATTGCCATCGTTTCTGTTGGTTATGGCGATGGATATCCGCGTACTTATCTAAAACCAAACTTTGTTGCGATTAATCAAAAACTTGTTCCAGTTGTCGGGCGTGTCAGTATGGATATGCTTGCAATCGATGTAACTGACATTGAGGCTGAAATAGGCACCCGAGTTGAACTTTGGGGTAAGCATCGCTTAGTCGATGATGTTGCAGATGCCAATGGCACCATTGGATACGAACTACTGTGTCGTTTAACACAAAGACCATCTCGACGGAAAAACCCGTAACCAAATACTCCTTGTGCTCTTTTTTCGTTTTATCTTTAATACGATTTTGACGATTTAAACGAAAAAAGCATGTTGAAATTTATTTACGATAATCCACTCTATAAAATGCCGTTACAGCAATTTGCTCTCTTTCTGGCGCGAATTTCACTTGGCATTTTCTTTTTCACAACGGGTTTCAATAAACTTTTCGTTGAGAAAAATAAATTAATTATGCTAGAAACCATTATTGATGCAGGCATTCCATTTCCTGAGATGATGAGCAGCTTTGTTTCAGCTACGGAAATGTTAGCAGGCTTCTTGCTAATTATTGGATTATTTACACAAATCGGCAGTATTCTCTTATTTATCATTTGCCTTACTGCACTCTACACGGTTGGAATTCACACGATTCCGCCCAATCTAGATTCCATCAGCTGGCTCAGTTGGTTTTTTTATATTCACGATTTTCTATATATGCTGATCTTAGCGATCCTGATTACATCTAAATCTCGATTTATGTCCTTGGATCATATCCTAAACAAAAAATTTGCGTCTTAAGCTAAAAATACTACACAAAATAAATGTTTATTCAGGTGAACTGGTACTTTCAGATCTTTATAAACCATAATCATTTGTTGGTTCAGGTAACTCTTGCAAACCACGGCGCAAGGTTTCAGACCACTGTTTACTGATCTGGGTGAAATAAGGATCTTCTTCATTGATACGCTTGGCAGCAGGGCTTTTAAAACTATCCTTATGATAAACCAAAGCATCTAAAGGCAAACCAACAGAAACATTTGAACGTAAGGTTGAGTCAAAAGAAATTAATGAACAGCGTAAACCTTCGCTTAAAGGCATCGTATAGTGTAATGCGCGATCTAAAATGGGTTTGCCATATTTGCTTTCACCAATTTGAAAATATGGTGTATCTGTGGTTGCGCGAATAAAATTACCTTCAGGATAGACATTATAGAGCTGTATATCTTCACCCAAAATTTGACCACTCACCAAAATACTGCATGAATAATTCATTTGCTCATGTGTATTGCTCGTAATATCTTCTAAAACACGACGCAAGGTTTTACCAACCAGTTCAGCAACCTCAAACATGGTATTTACCGTATACAGGTTTGGCTCTTGGTTTAAAGTTAAAGTATTTTGCAAGTGCCCAACGACCGCTTGAGTGGTTGCCAAATTGCCTGCTGTTTGCAGTGCAATAAAACGCTCGCCCTCGACACCAAAGGTATGCAATTTACGAAATACAGAAATATGATCGACCCCTGCATTGGTTCGAGTATCGCTAATCAACACTAAACCTTGCTCTAATCTTAATGCACAACAATAGGTCATCTTTCTCTCTTTACATTCAACAAGCCAATACCTGAACAGTAGACATCATACTTTCAACGCCACCTTGTTCACGCACACCACGAATTGGTGCAACATCTAGATAATCACGTCCAACTGCAACGTAGATATGATTCTGAGGTGTAAATATTTGATTACTTACATCGAAACAATACCATTGATTATCTAAAAAAACCTCTGCCCATGCATGACTGGCAAGGTGTGGTTGATTTCGATCGTATAAATATCCCGAAACATACCGTGCAGGTAATTGTAGTACGCGACACATCGCAATCAATACATGTGCATGGTCTTGGCAGACACCTTGACCTGCATAAAATGCATCTATTGCAGAGGTTGTGACTGATGTACTTTGTGGTTGATAAGAAATTTGCTGTAAAATTTTCTCTGATAAAAGGATCAAATGTTGACGATCTTTAACTTTAACCACTGAATGAGCAAAGTCCGACATGGCTAAATCACAACAGGTTATTGCGGTACGCTGCTGAAAAAGCATTGGGGAAATATCACTTTCAAAACAACCGAGTTCAGTATCCAATAAATCAACTATCCCCTGTGCCATAATTGTTAAATAACGATAATCATGACGTTGAGTCGCTGTAATCCATAAATTATTAAAAGCATCCCGCTTGCATGTGTATTGTCCTGGCACACTCACATGCCAAGTCTCAACAATTTGATGCTGAGAACTTTGGGGCATCATTTTTATAGACTGCACACTGTTTCGTGCAGTCTCGGTATAACGATAATGAGTTTGGTGATTCACCATTAGCTTCATGAACTTACCTCAAATTGATTTTCCAGCGTATAAGTAAATGCATAAAACTGATTTAAATAAGGCTGATCTTTCAATATCTCCCAACTCGGCTTTAAATCGTCCCAACCTAAATGAAACAACCGTTCAATGATGGGTTCGACCGTATTAAGTACATGATTAATATTATGCTGAAAACGGAAGTAGGTATCGATTCGTTCTACGTTCTGTCCAATATATAGGAATAAGCAAATTTCCTCTTGCTCTGTTTCTAAAATTGCACAACATTGCTTCACTATATCACCAATTGCTAAAGCATCAGATGGTGCATTTTTAATGAGATGATTGAGTTCCGCATAAGCTTGAGCCGATAATAGCCCTCTTAACTCCTGAATATTATCTCGCGCAATCTCAAGCTGACTCAACAATGAATAAGGCTGCTTTCGATCCAACATAAACTGATTTAAACTTTCAGCATCATCAATCTGCAAATAAAGCGCTTGAGCAAATGCCGCTGCTTGCTGATCATTAGCTAATGGCAACTGACGCACAACATGATCAATTCTAAATAAATAACGACCCAACCAATAAATATGTTGGGCATTTGAGCGAAGTAAAACCATACATGTCCTCCCTTATATATTTTAAAATCATCTAGAACACATCCCGATAAAATGCAGTTCTGTGTTTTAGACTATAGCGCTGCTAGGAAGACCTTTAAGAAGGTAATGTTTCAACCACCCATGTATCTTTGATTCCTCCACCTTGAGAAGAATTAACAACCAACGAACCTGCTTGCATGGCGACACGAGTTAAACCACCAGGAACAATTTCAGTACGATAAGGTGAGCTTAGTACAAAGGGACGTAAATCAATATGTCGTTCTGCCACACCATCAGATGTCAGTGTAGGTGCAACGGATAGTGCCAAGGTTGTTTGCGCAATATATAAATGTGGCGCTTCAATAATTTTTTCTCTGAATGCCTCAATTTGTTGTTCATTTGCCTGAGGACCGATTAACATGCCATAGCCGCCTGAACCTTGCGCCTCTTTTACCACCAATTTTTCTAGATTGCTTAACACATAATCAAGCTGCTCAGCATCACGACATTGATAAGTCGGAACATTATTTAAAATTGGCGTTTCACCTAAATAGAATTGAATCATCTGATCCACATAAGGATAGATAGACTTGTCATCTGCCACACCTGTTCCCGGTGCATTGGCAATCACGACATTATGTTGTAAATATGCCGCCATAAGGCCAGCAACACCTAAACAACTATCGGGTCTAAAAATCAATGGATCTAAAAACTCATCATCCACCCGACGATAAATCACATCAACTTGTTGGCGGCCACGAATCGTTTTGACATAAACTTTATCGTCCTCTACAAATAAATCTCGACTGGTGACCAATGGAACATCCATTTCACGCGCTAAAAAAGCATGTTCATAATAGGCACAATTAAACCGACCCGGCGTTAAAACAACGATTAAGGGATGATCAACATATGCATTT
The DNA here is from genome assembly GCF_022549455.1 of Acinetobacter sp. NIPH 1852. Taxonomy (NCBI): domain Bacteria; kingdom Pseudomonadati; phylum Pseudomonadota; class Gammaproteobacteria; order Moraxellales; family Moraxellaceae; genus Acinetobacter; species Acinetobacter sp. NIPH 1852. The sequence continues at coordinate 138,193 of NZ_JAKZGG010000007.1, forward strand.
TCTTCTAAAATTTCTCGTAATACGCTTGGAAAGTGCTCGATGCCTTGTAAATTATTACTTAGGCACAAATCTGGCATCAGCTTTTGACTAATTTTACGACTCTCGATCATATAAGACACACCAGAAGGTGTTCTTAAATTGTCCTCAAGAACAAAAAAATCGCCTCGACCATCTCGAACAATATCAATACCACTGATTTGTGAATAAACCTTACCTTTTAAAGCATGCTTTAACATATGCGGTTGGAAAGCCTCATGTGTCATCACTTGCTGTGCAGGGATCAAACCCTCTTTTAAAATATTTTGTCCGTGATAAATATCATCTAGAAAGTAGTTCAACGCTTTGACTCGTTGCGTACATCCTGCTGCGATCTTTTCCCACTGTTTTTTTTCAATGACACGCGGGATCAAATCATAAGGAATGGTTCGCTCTACCCCTTCTTGATCGGCATAAACATTAAAGGTAATACCTTGATATAAAAAATGTTGTTTTGCCTCAGCACCGAGTGCTTTTAAGTCATCAAGACTATGCAGGCTCAACCATTGCTCAATTTTTCTTGATGCTTCACCATTAAAACTTTCATCGTCTAACATCTCATTAAAAAATTGTGACTTTAGTTGCTCAAATAGATTTTTTTTGACATTGAGCTGTTGAGTAAATGTAGATGAATGTACCGAGACTGTCGCTACTTGATCTGGAGCGTAATAGTCTGTGCTGATATCTAGGTTGTGTTCTTGTTCTGACATATAAACCTCGCTTCATCGTTTATTTATTCATAAATCAAATAAGCAATTTCAGTGCCATTCATATAAAAAGCTTCTTTTTTGATCAGATTTAAAATATTTAAACAAGTTTGGGTACATTTCAGTCGTAAATACGTAATCTAAATATGATGGGCTTGCTAAATAGATATAGTTTTTTTATTGTGTCTGCTTTAGATCATTAAATTACGTACCCAGCTTATGTCATCCATACAAGAAAAAGAAACCTCAAACAGCCTTTATCGCCAATGGCAAATTTTATCTCGTCTCTCCACAGGAAAATGGATGGGCACCCGTGAATTACAAGAAATCTTAGAGCGCGAAGGGATTGAAATCAGCCTCCGTACGATTCAACGCGATTTAAATCAAATCGCACAACGCTTCCCGATTGAAAGCAATAAAACCGTACCCCAAGGATGGCGCTGGCGTTCAGATGCCCCTATCCAAAGCTTGCCACATATGACCAGCTCACAAGCCGTGACCTTTATGATGGTAGAAGAGCATTTACGTCACTTGCTTCCACCAAGCTTACTTGAGGAGATGACACCTTGGTTTGATCTGGCTAAACGCAGTCTCTCCACTCAAAACAACGTTAGACAATGGATCAACCGCGTTCGTATTGTCCCTGCCAATCAACCATTAATTCCACCTATGGTGGATAAGCACGCGCAACAAGCAATTTACGAAGGGCTACTACAAGACAAGCAAATTGAGTGCATTTATCGAGCAAGAATCAATCAAGGTGAAGATAAGAGCTATATTCTTAATCCTTTAGCTTTGGTCCAAAAAGGTGCTGTGATTTATTTGATCTGTACACGGAATGACAAAACCGATGTACAAACTTTTGCTTTGCACCGTTTTAAAGCAGCTACAGTATTAGATAGCCGCGCACTACATCCTGTAAATTTCGATATTGATAGCTATATTGATTCTGGTGCGCTGGGTTTCCGGGTTGATTATAGTAAAGCAACTGAGCTCGTTGAACTGAAACTCACCATGACTGAAAGTACCGCTCAAAGTTTCTATGAGAGTCAGCTAAGCAAAGATCAGGTCATTCAGCCTCTAGAGGAAAATATCGTTGTGGTTTGTGCCACTGTCCCTTTTACCTCGCAACTGGTGTGGTGGTTAAGAAGTTTTGGTAAAAAGTTATTAAATATTGAACCTGCTGTTGTTTATAATGCGGTGAAGGAAGAATAATCCAACTAAAAAAGAGAACCACTTGGTTCTCTCAAACTTTTTAGAATTTTTTATTTAGAAATAAGTTCAATTTTGTTCTATTAAAACAATCAAACCAATTCTTTCCCCCATGCGATCAGAATTGGTTTGTGCCACTTCCATCACTGAGATATCAATTAACATCGGCATGCTAATTCATATCCATTGTAGCGAATCGTTTTCATGGTCATTATTAAAACCCTCTTTGTTTTGAATGTAAAAATAATATAACGAGGATTTTTCTACTTGTGAAATAATAAAGATGGGATTCAAAAGCTGATTTTTTGCTATTAAACTTTTTAAATAAATCCTTTTTCTTCTCTCGTTAGGAGAAATACAAGGCGGCTAAACCATGATGAAAGATATCCATTATCGCTGGTTCTATAAATAGATATTAAATACACAAAAACTATTCTTGCAATAATGTTTCAAAACCATGCAAATGAGTGAAACGTCCTACATGAACTTGATATTGATCTATCTTAGCTACAAGTCTTTGAAAATGCTCTGACTGAATATGCAGATCTAAAGCAGCTCGATCAACCCATTCTTCAATAAAAACAAAGTGCCCTTTCTGCTTTATATCATGATAAAGATCATAAGCTAAACACCCAGCTTCAGCTTTTGTTTTCTCAACAAGCTCTTGATAAAGTGGTAAAACAATTTCAATTTTATCTGGCTGAATAAAATCTTCGGCAATTAATTTTAATGTCATACAACCTCCCCCTTATGCAAAAGTTTTCCATAAAAAAAGCTCTCAAAATAAATTTGAGAGCTTTTTTATCATCGACTCAGCTTATGCTGAAAATGGATGACGTAAAACGATTGTTTCTGCACGGTCAGGACCCGTTGAAACGATATCAATTGGGCAACCAATTAACGTTTCAATACGACGTACATAAGCCAATGCATTTGCAGGCAGTTGATCAATTTGAGTCAAGCCAACGGTAGACTCACTCCAACCTGGCATGGTTTCATAGATTGGCTTTAGGCTTTCAAATGAAATCGCATCTGATGAACCCGCACAGCCAGAATCTACATCTTCATAACCCACGCAGATTTTGATTTCTTCTAAACCATCTAAAACATCTAACTTCGTTAAGCAGATACCAGATAAAGAGTTTACTTCAACTGAACGACGCAAAATCTCAGCATCAAACCAACCACAACGACGCTGACGACCAGTAGACGCGCCAAACTCGTGACCTACTGTTCCTAAATGACGGCCAATCGCATCACCTTGATCTGTCACTGCATCATAGTGCAACTCAGTTGGGAATGGGCCAGCACCAACACGAGTTGTATAAGCTTTGGTAATACCTAATACATAATCTAAATGAAGTGGTCCCATACCTGAACCAGAGCTCACACCACCAGCAGTTGTATTTGAACTGGTTACATATGGATAAGTACCATGATCGATGTCAAGTAATGAACCTTGTGCACCCTCAAACATGATCGCCTTACCTTCTTTGCGGTAATCATGTAACACTTTAGTCACATCGATGACCAATGGAGCTAGTACTTCACGCCATTCATTACAAAGAGCAAGTACATCTTCAAACTTCACTTCTTCAACGCCATAGAATTGAGAAAGTTGGAAGTTATGAAGTTCTAGCATTTCCTGAAGTTTTTCTTCAAGTAACGCACCACCACGAATCAAATCTGCTACACGCACAGCACGGCGAGCAACTTTATCTTCATAAGCTGGACCGATACCACGACCTGTTGTACCAATTTTGGCATTTCCACGTTTTTTCTCACGTGCTTGGTCAAGTGCAATGTGGTTTGGCAAAATTAATGGACAGTTTGGAGAAATACGGAGACGATCTTTAACAGGTACGCCTTCTGCTTCCAAAATTGCCATTTCTTTGATTAATGCTTCAGGAGATAGAACCACACCATTCCCAATTAAGCATAATACGTTTTCACGTAAGATACCTGATGGAATGAGGTGTAATACAGTCTTCTTACCACCGACCACAAGCGTATGACCCGCATTGTGTCCACCTTGATAGCGTACGACCGCAGCCGCTTGATCTGTGAGCAGGTCGACGATTTTACCTTTGCCTTCGTCGCCCCATTGGGTACCAAGTACCACAACATTTTTGCCCATAATAGCCTCATTACATCATGCTGTTAAAATTGGAAACCAAGCTGTGAGCTTAGCAATTAAATTTTTTCAATCACCCATTGCCCGTTTTGAGACACCATTTGATGGGTCGCATAAGGCACCGAGCTTAAATCATCATTACCTAACAATTGCACCACACGTAGACCTTGGCTTCGCGCATCCGCAATTGCTTTTAATAAGTCACGGTCATGACCTTTAGGGGCAACTACAGTTTCTATTTCCACAAACTGGGTAGCGCCTAAAGCATATAGGTCACAACTAAATCCTGTTGCTGGACGTGCACGTCCAAAATGTTCACCGATGCCATCATATCGTCCACCTTGTGCAAGTGGCGCAGCACGATTAGGTGCATAAATGGCATACATTAAACCTGTATGATAGTGATAACTACGCAACTCAATCACATCGATCCCAATATTTAGGTTAGACCATTGTGATTGAATTTGCGCAAATGTTGTTTTTAATGCATCAAATGCATTTCTAAAATCAACATCATTCAAAATATCTTGGCTTAAATGCGTTTGTAATGCATCAAGATCACTTGCATAACGACCTAATGCATAAAAATCAGCGCCCATTGCTAAGTCTTGGGTAAATTCCTCTAACTCAGGCAATGCTTTACGTTGATATAAATCTGACAGTTGGTTTTCGGTATTTTTATTTAATCCTGCTCGTTTGACCAAGCTGCGGAATAAACCAACATGCCCTAAATCTAAATGAACACCCTCTAAGGTATGCGCATGTTCGATTAAACCTAACATCACATCAATCATTTCAACATCAGCTTCGATGCTGTCATGACCATACAACTCCGCACCTAACTGTAAAGGTGTGCGCGTTGCATTAAAGTTCTGTGCTTTTGTATGTAACACTGTGCCTGCATAGCAATAACGTGCAACACCTTCAACGGGAAGAACATGTGCATCAATACGCGCAACTTGCGGTGTCATATCCGCACGAATTCCAAGCAAACGACCAGATAGTTGATCAATCACTTTGAAAGTAACTAAATCTAAATCTTGATTGGATTCGGAAAGTGAGGACAACGATTCGATGTGTTCAATAAATGGCGTATAGACTAATTGATAACCTCGAACTGCGAGGAAATCTAAAGCTTCTCGGCGCAGAGTTTCAACCACTTGCGCTTGTTCGGGTAATACATCTGCTACCCCGTCAGGGAGCAACCATGTCTCTGAAATGGTCATGTTCAAACCTAAAATCTGTTCACCGTGGAAGCATCCACACAAAAAGCAGCCACATAAAAAAATCGGGTGAATGCCCGATTCAGCGTAGTGTAGCATGAAGATTTATGCGATGCACCTGAGAATTTGAATAAAAACTGCTTACTCCACTCTCTAAAAAACAAACAGATTTTATATAATTAACCAATATTTTCAATAGATTATTGCTATTGATTTGGCTCAAAAACCCAAGTTCGCTGTCCAAAGAACTGCCCAATACCTGAACGACCAATTCACAAAAGGACGAGTCAAAGAAAATAAATAAGATTTCTATTTAAATGTGGATACTGATCATTTTGGGAAAACAGATGATAAATTTACTTAATGAAAGATTTTGGTCCACTACAATAGCCCGCAGCATCACACCCATCTCGAATTTGGTTTAAAACGTTTTGTATTTGCCATTCAAGATCATCTTGATTGCAGTAATACTCATTTATTTTCCCAAACTCAAAAAAAGATGAACGATTAAAACCATCTTCAATATCATTAAACCAGATAACTGTATTACCAATAATCGCGACCACCCAAAAACCATTACCAATATCACCATACGGTTCTTGGCTCCACTTTTGAGGGTATAGTTTTATTACTTCCCAAAGCCTTCGCTGCTCTAAAGTCATTCGAGAATAAGATTCATTAATAGTATCTAATATTTCGACTTCTTCCATAGGAGTCCAATCCATCACTATGCTCTTTTCTAACTTTCGGGTTATAACTTAATCGCTTTTAATATTCAAATTAGTCGATCGATAAGTAACTTAGTATCAAGAATTCTTATTCCCAGTTTTAATCATCATTTCCAAAACATTCACCAACTCAACATTTTGCTTTTCCAGTGCAGCAACATTGGAGATCATTTTATCGAGCACTTCTTGCTGAGTATGCATTTTTTTAGCTAAGTCCTGCATGATTTCTAAACTCTTTTTAAGATGTAGCTCTAAATGCAAAACCTTTTTTTCTACATGTAAAATTTGAGCATCACAATTTGGCTCTGGTTTATTTTTAAACTGAAACCAGAATAAAAAAATAACCGCTAATAATAAAAGCGCAATAAATCCCCACATCAATATGAATGTCATTTAAATCCCCAAGTTAATTTATAAAATTTAAACTAAATCATTCACACAAATGATTCACATAAATCAAGTAAACGATTTGCATAGCCCCATTCATTATCATACCACGCAAAAACTTTCGCTTGATGACCGACAACTATTGTCTGAGTCAAATCAACAATTAAGGAGTATGGTGAATGGTTAAAGTCACTTGATACAAGGTCTTCATCCGTGACTTGCATAATCTGTGCATAATCAAATTGTGCTGCTTTTTTTAATACTTCATTGACTTTGTGCACAGTAATCGGCGCGTGTGAAACAAAGGTTAAATCAATTGCTGCCACATTAATCGTCGGTACACGGATCGAATAGCCATCGATTCGATTTTCCATTTTTGGCATGACTCGTTTGAGTGCGCCCAATGCACTAGAAGTTGTTGGGATAATATTTTGTCCCGCTGCACGCGCACGGCGTAAATCCCGATGTGCATGATCAAGTACTGATTGATCTGCTGTCACAGCATGGATTTCAGTCATTAATGCAGTTTCAATGCCAAATGCATCATCGATAATTTTGACCAATGGCACGAGCGCTTGAGTGGTACAAGACACACTGGAAATAATTTGGTCGGTGGCTTTGACTTCGGCATGATTGACGCCATAGACAATTGCAGCATCTACAGAATCAAATGGAGCAGCCCCAATAATGACTCGTTTTGCCCCCGCCTCTATGTGACGCGTTGCATCCACTCTGGAACGGAACAAACCCGTACACTCAAGCACCACATCTATTTCTAGATTCGTCCACGGCAGCAATTCTGGCTGTGCCTGTTTAAAGACTTGTAGTTTTAGCTGACGTTGGTTGGATTGAATATTTAGAAAAATCTGTTCATTTTCAATCTGAATTTCGACCTGACCCGCAAATCTTCCATGCGTGGTGTCATATTTAAATAAATGAACTAAGGTTTGTACATCTGCAATATCGTTAATTGCAACGATTTCAAATTGAAAATGCTTAGGGTTTTCAAACCATGCACGTAATACATTCCGACCAATTCTTCCAAATCCATTAATCGCGATACGTTGCATGTAGAACCCTTATTCATAAAAACATCATCTTTGTGTATCAATATCTGTGAATACTTTATGTATAAAGTGTCATCAGACTTGTCTATGGTAAAACATGAACAGCGTTGTTGAATATAGATTTTTAGCTTAATCACAGTTTTATATGATATTGCTTGTAAAATCGTTGGTTGCACAGGTAATTTCCGTTATAATTTAGCACTTTCAAAATTATGGACGCTTGGTTGTGAGTACTCGTTTTATGACATCCGCTGAAATCCGTGAAGCATTTTTGCGTTACTTTGAATCGCAAGGGCATACACGTGTCGCTTCGAGTTCACTTGTTCCCGCCAACGACCCAACTTTGCTATTTACCAATGCTGGTATGAACCAGTTTAAAGACTGTTTCTTAGGTTTAGAAAAGCGCGATTATATCCGTGCAGTTTCGTCACAAAAATGTGTACGCGCTGGCGGCAAGCATAACGACCTTGATAATGTCGGTTACACCGCACGTCACCATACCTTCTTTGAAATGTTAGGTAACTTCTCTTTTGGTGATTATTTCAAACGCGATGCATTGAAGTTTGCTTGGGATTTCTTAACCAGTGAACAATGGTTAGCGTTGCCTAAAGATCGTTTATATGTGACTGTTTATCATACTGATGATGAAGCCTTTGATATTTGGAATAAAGAAATTGGCTTAGCTCCTGAACGTATTATCCGTATTGGTGATAAGGGCGCAAAATTTTCTTCAGATAACTTCTGGGCAATGGGTGATACCGGCCCTTGTGGTCCTTGTTCAGAAATTTTCTATGATCATGGCGATCATATTTGGGGCGGTTTACCGGGTACACCTGAAGAAGATGGCGACCGTTTCATCGAAATCTGGAACAACGTATTCATGCAGTTCAACCGCACTGCGGATGGTGTGATGCACCCTCTTCCAGCACCTTCTGTCGATACAGGTATGGGCTTGGAGCGTATTTCGGCTGTACTACAACACGTCAACTCAAACTATGAAATTGACCTGTTCCAACACTTATTAAAAGCCGCTGCAGATATTATTGGTTTCGATACCACTGCCATCGAAGCTGAAGCAAATGAGAAAGGGACAAAAGTTGAATACCCTGCTTCACTGAAAGTCGTAGCTGATCATGCTCGTTCTTGCTGCTTCTTGATTGCTGATGGCGTAAACCCTTCAAATGAAGGTCGTGGTTATGTACTCCGTCGTATTATTCGTCGTGCAGTCCGCCACGGCAACAAGTTAGGCGCTACAGGTACATTCTTCTACAAAATGTTGCAACCGCTCATTGAAGCCATGGGCGAAGCTTATCCTGAACTTGCTGCTCGTAAAGACGCGATCGAAGCGACATTGATCCGTGAAGAAGAACAATTTGCGAAAACACTTGAGCAAGGTTTGAAGTTATTAGAAGCTGAACTTGTTCAACTTAAAGGTAATGTGATTGCGGGTGAAACTGTATTTAAACTTTATGATACCTATGGTTTCCCGACTGACTTAACCGCTGATATTGCGCGTGAGCGTGACCTGACGATTGATGAAGCAGGTTTTGAAGTAGAGATGGCAGCACAACGCCAACGTGCGCGTGATGCTGGCAAATTCGCAGTTGACTATAACAGCATTGTTAAAGTTGAAGGTGAAACACAATTTGATGGCTATGATGCAACTCAGGGTCAAGGTCAGATTGTGGCAATCTACAAAGATGGCGTTCAAGTTGATGAAATCAACGAAGGCGATGAAGCACTGATCGTTTTAAACCAAACCCCTTTCTATGCGGAAAGCGGCGGTCAAATCGGTGACACGGGTATTTTCAAAAACGATACGGGCATCTTCGAAGTCCAAGATACCAAGAAATCTGGTGGTGCATTTGTGCATCAAGGTATCGTGACTGTAGGTAGCCTCAAAGCAACTCAGAATGTTGAAGCAACAGTTAAAGCAGATATTCGTGATGCGACTGCGCGTAACCACTCTGCAACGCACTTGTTACATGCTGCTTTACGTCAGATCTTAGGTTCACACGTACAGCAAAAAGGTTCTCTGGTTGCCAGCGACATTTTACGTTTTGACTTTGCCAATGATCAGCCTGTTTCATTTGAACAATTGCAACAGATTGAGCGTTTGGTCAATGCTGAGGTGATTGCCAACACACCAGTAAGCACTGAACTTCTGGATATTGAATCTGCCAAATCAAAAGGTGCAATGATGCTTTTTGGTGAAAAGTATGGTGACGAAGTTCGTGTACTTTCAATGGGTTCTGTGATTGATGAAAAGAATTTCTCAATCGAACTTTGTGGTGGTATCCACGTGAAGCGCACAGGTGATATTGGTTTATTCAAAATCACATCTGAAGGCGGTGTTGCAGCAGGCATTCGTCGTATTGAAGCTGTAACTGGTACTCAAGCACTTGACGTTATTCAGAAAGCAGATGCTGATATTCAAACGATCAATAGCTTGTTAAAAGCACAAAAAGATCAAACTGTAGAAAAAGTTGAAGCAATTGCTGAAACTGCTTCAGCTTTGCAAAAGCAAATCGAGCAATTAAATCAAAAATTAGCAAGCTTCCAAGCTGCTGATTTGCTTGATCAAGTGAAAGAAATTGCAGGTCGTCAAACACTGATTACCACGGTAAAAGGTTTGGATGCAAAATCATTACGCAATTTGCATGACAGCGTAAAATCAAAATTGGAAGATGCAGTCATTATTTTAGCTGGCGTTGAGGGTGATAAAGTGAGTTTAATCGCCTCTGTCGCTAAACAACATGCTGCACATCTAAAAGCAGGTGACATCATCAAACACTTGGCTCAAGAGCTGGGTGGTAAAGGTGGTGGTAAACCTGACTTAGCACAAGGTGGCGCGCCACTAAACGAGAAGTTTGATCAAGTGATTGCAGCACTGCCTGCTTGGCTTGAGCAATAAGAACTTCACTTTTGTGTAACTGACCCTGATGCCATTCAGGGTCATGGCTTATATGGAATAACTATGGCTTTAATCGTTCAAAAATATGGCGGTACTTCGATGGGTACTCCTGAGCGCATTTTAAATGTTGCTCGTCGTGTCAAGCGTTGGCATGATCACGGTCACAAAGTGGTTGTGGTTGTGTCTGCAATGAGTGGTGAAACTAACCGCTTACTTGCGCTTGCAAAGGCCATTACTAGCACCCCTGACCCACGTGAACTAGATCAAATGGTGTCAACGGGTGAACAAGTAACGATTTCCATGTTAGCTATGGCACTGAATTCAATTGGTGTAGACGCTAAATCATATACTGGTCGTCAAGTTGGTATTAAAACTGACAGCGCATTTACCAAAGCACGTATCGAATCAATTGACACAGATATCATGACCGAAGATTTAGACGCTGGTCGTGTATTGGTTGTTGCGGGCTTTCAGGGCTTCGATGCCAAAGGCAATACCACAACTTTAGGTCGCGGTGGTTCAGATACTTCTGGTGTCGCGCTTGCTGCTGCATTAAAAGCAGATGAATGTCAGATTTACACGGATGTCGATGGTGTTTATACCACTGACCCGCGTGTTGCACCTAAAGCAAAGAAAATTGATCGTATTTCTTTTGAAGAAATGCTGGAAATGGCATCTTTAGGCTCAAAAGTTTTACAAATTCGCTCTGTTGAATTCGCAGGTAAATATCAAGTTCCATTGCGTGTATTATCTAGTTTTGACAATGATGATGATGGTATTTTTGATGAAGAATTCAAACAAAATGTAGGCACACTAATTACCACTGAGGCAGAAGACGATATGGAACAACCAATCATCGCAGGTATTGCATTTAACCGTGACGAAGCAAAATTAACGATTTTGGGTGTTCCTGACGAACCAGGTATTGCGTCTAAAATCTTATCGCCGATCAGTAATGCCAATATCGAAGTGGATATGATTATCCAAAATGTAGAAGAAGATGGAACAACTGATTTTACGTTTACCGTGAACCGCAATGATCTAGCGAAAGCAAAAGCGATTTTAGATCAAACAGCGAGTAGCATTGAAGGATGTGAAGTTGTAACACGTGATGATATTGTTAAAGTATCTATCGTTGGTGTCGGTATGCGCTCTCACGCTGGCGTTGCGAGCAAAATGTTCACAGCATTGGCTGAAGAAAGCATTAATATTCTCATGATTTCTACATCAGAAATTAAAGTTTCTGTCATCATTGAAGAAAACTACCTTGAGTTAGCAGTTCGTTGTTTACATACAGCTTTTGGTTTAGACCGCGAACACGGCGAAAGTAGTGTACGTGCTTAATTAATAGCTAGTTAAACATATTTACTTTCATGTAAATAGTAAAAAAAACAGAGCCACTATAGTTTTTTTTATAGTGGCTCTGTTATATTAGCCTTGAGGTTTTTAAGAAAGTTCTCACAAAACTTACGAAATAAATTTTTTTACATATTTTTGTTAGAATTTTCTGTATATTAGGCTGTGCTTTCAAATAATGAATTCCCTGTCGCAAGTTTTAAGCGTTTAGCAAGGAGATAAACATGCTGATTCTGACCCGTCGTGTCGGAGAAACATTAATGATTGGGGATCAAGTCAGTGTTACTGTGCTTGGCGTAAAAGGCAATCAGGTGCGTATTGGTGTAAATGCTCCAAAAGAAGTTTCTGTGCATCGTGAGGAAATTTACCAACGTATCCAACATGAACGTGCCATGCATGAGCATTTACAACATCTTGATCAAGACTATCAACATCCTTCTTATGAAGAAGAAAATGCTACCGATTTCACTCAACATAATAATTTTAATCGTTGATATGAAAAACTCTTCTCATAAAATTAAAGCGACTCATCTGAGTCGCTTTAATTTCTTTAAACGACCTGTTTTTAATTCATGCTAGACCCAAGGCTTTTTTCACAGGCCCATAACTACGGCGATGTTGCTCAATAACACCATGCGCAGCAATTGCTTCAAAATGCGCTTTGGTTGGATAGCCTTTATGCTTGGCAAAACCATAATCAGGATATTGCTGATCTAAGAGATGCATTTGCCGATCACGGGTGACTTTCGCTAAAATACTTGCGGCGCTGATTTCAGCATGACTGGCATCTCCACCCACGATGGCTTCACATGGAATTGTGATTCCTTTCGGAATTTGATTGCCATCCACAATAACTTTTATAGGTTGCGTCTCTAATGTTTCAACTGCTCGACGCATCGCCAAAAAAGTGGCTTGTAAAATATTAAACTCATCAATTTCAAGATGGTTTGCTTCAGCGATCGACCATGCAATCGCCTTTTCCTGAATCTCTAAAAAAAGCTTTTCACGCTTTTTTTCAGTCAATTTTTTAGAGTCATTTAAACCCTCAATCGGGTTATTCGGATCTAAAATCACAGCAGCAGCAACGACAGAACCTACCAAAGGTCCGCGCCCAGCTTCATCGACACCAGCAACAAACATATTTAAACTCTCAAAAAGGCTGATGACTCAGCCTGATCTATTATTTAGCTTGCTTTAAAGCTTCATTCACACATGCGTTCACAGTTTCAGAGACTACTTTATTTACAATCGTTGCTCGTGCTGATGGATCAATTGCAGCCGTTGCCAACTCAAAAGTAGTAACACTCTCTGGCGCTTTTTCACTGACACAGCCACACACATTGGTTTGGATGTCATTACGCTGTTCTGTGGTCATAAAACGTGTTGCTGTCTTCCATGCTGCAACATTATTGATTTCATTTAAACATTTTGCATTTACAGCAACTTTGAGTGCTGCCACACCAAGCTGCTGCGAAGTCGTCGCTGTATTATTTGTATCTGTCGCAGCACATCCTGCAAATGCTAAAACAACGGGAGCAATAACCAATACCAACTTTTTCATATTTTTAACCTGTATCTAAATTTTTGGCAGGCGTATTGTGCCTAAATGCCAAACTTTATGATATGACTCAAAGTTATCTTTACATAATATAACAGTTATACTTTATCCATTTTAGCTTGACCGTTCCAAGCATAATACGCTCTGTTACAGATACACTGTATGCGGAATAAATAGCGATATTTAAAATCAAATCACTCATATATCACAGCTAGGATGTTGCGATGTCAACCTCAGCACAATACTACACACGCACAGCACAAGTTTTGCATTGGCTCATGGCTGCTATTTTTATTATCGCTTGGCTTATCGGCTTTTATAGTGGTAATTTTCTCAGCTATGACGTTGATGGTAGTTTTAAAGGAAGCGTGATTACACTGCATAAGAATATTGCAACTACAATTATCTTCTTAGTTGTCATTCGTATTTTTTGGCGCTACACCCATCCCGTTCCACAATTACCAAACACCATGTCACCGACGATGAAAAGGTTGGCCCATGTTGGACATTTCTTACTTTACTTAATGCTTTTGGCTTTACCGATTACCGGTTGTTTGTTTAGTTGGAGCGCTGGACATCCAGCTCCAGTTTTATATTTATTTGAGATACCACGCTTAGTACAAGATAATCCAGAGCTTCTGGCAATCGTTAAACCCTTACATATTTACATATCTTGGTTTGCGGGCTTACTGATTGTTGGGCATGCCTTAGCAGCGATTAAACATCATTTTATTGATAAAGATAATGTATTACTGAGTATGATACGTCGTCCGAAATAAATTTTGATCATAAAAAAACCGCATTACGCGGTTTTTTTAACTTATATTTTCTTTACTTCACTGATCCACTTTTGCTTATCTTCATCAGAAATAAATGAAGCCTCGAAAGAGTTGATGGCAAGTTGTTTTAATTCATCATGGCTTAAATCTAAAGCCTGTTGAATGGCAAAGAAATTATCATTCATGTAACCACCGAAATACGAAGGATCATCCGAGTTCACGGTCACATGTACGCCCTTTTGCAATAAACGGCGGATATTGTGTTCTTTCATATCATTGACCACACACAATTTTAAATTACTGAGTGGGCAAACCGTTAAAGGCATCTTCTCAGCAATTAAGCGTGCCATGAGTTGCTCGTCTTCTTCAGAGCGCACCCCATGATCAATACGGTTCACTTTGAGCAAGTCCAAAGCTTCCCAGATATATTCTGGCGGACCTTCCTCACCTGCATGTGCAACAATCAAGAAACCTGCTTCGCGCGCTTTAGCGAATACACGCTCAAATTTTGCTGGCGGATGCCCGACTTCACTTGAATCTAGTCCAATTGCGATAATGTCATCTTTGAAGGGTAATGCTTGCTCAAGTGTCTCAAAAGCTTTCTCTTCACTTAGATGACGCAAGAAACACATGATTAACTGTGAACTAATCCCAAGCTTCTCTTTGGCATCTTTACACGCACGTTTTAAGCCAGCAATGACGGTAGCAAACTCTACACCACGCTCAGTATGTGTTTGCGGATCAAAAAACATTTCTGTATGCACCACACGATCTTCAGCACATTTCTCAAAATATGCCCAAGCAAGATCATAAAAGTCTTGTTCATGCACAAGCACATTTGCGCCTGCATAATAAATATCTAGAAAAGATTGAAGATTATGGAAGTTATAAGCTTGCTTCACTTCCTCAACTGATTGATAAGGAATCTGAATCTGATTACGCTGTGCAATTGCAAACATCAGTTCTGGTTCAAAAGTCCCTTCAATATGCACATGCAACTCGGCTTTGGGTAAAGCACGAATCAGCTCGACTTGATTCATATTAACTCCACGTCTAAAGAAAAAAGGGTGTTGCCAAAATGGGTACACCCCTTTTTTATGATTCTCTTTGAAGGATGAGCTGTAATGAAAACAGCTCAAAAAGAGAATGTAAAAAAATACTCAGCTTAACCGCCAAACACCGCAAACTTAAATACCCAAAGCGCAGCGATAATCCAAACCATATAAGGTACTGTTTTCGCCTTGCCCGTAAGTAGTTTCACCAACGCATAACTGATAAAGCCCATTGCAATCCCATCCGCGATTGAATAGGTAAATGGCATAAATACGATGGTTAAAAATGCTGGAACAGCCTCAGTAATATCATCCCAATCGATATGAGTGATACCCTGAATCATTAATACGCCAATAAATAACAATGCAGGTGCGGTCGCAAAACCTGGTACAGATTGCGCAAGCGGTGCTAGAAATAAACATCCAACAAATAATACCGCAACCACGACAGCCGTTAAACCTGTACGACCACCCGCAGCAACGCCAGAAGCAGATTCGATATAAGGGGTAGTTGAAGATGTCCCTAATGCTGCACCTGCAACAATTGCAGAAGAATCAGCAAACAATGCCTTTTTCAAACGCGGTAACTTACCATCTTTCAATAAACCAGCGCGATGAGAAACCCCCACCAAAGTTCCCGTACTATCAAATAAATCGACAATAAAAAATACGAAAATAACGCCGATCATGCTGGCAGTAAACAAGCCTTCAAAGTCCATTTGCATGAATGTCGGCGCTAGAGATGGAACTTGACCAACAACACCTTTAAATTCATTTAGGCCCAAAGCAGTGGCTATCGCAGTGATCACTAAAATACTGATAATGATCGCACCACGAATTTTGAACTGGTGTAATACCACAATCATTAAAAAGCCAAATAAAGCCAACAATACAGAGGGTTGTTTAATATCACCTAAAGCCACCAAAGTTGCTGGATTATCAACAATGATACCTGCATTTTTTAGCGCAATTAAGGCAAGGAATAAACCAATACCGCCACCAATCGCTAACTTCAATGACATCGGGATCGCGTTCACAATCGCTTCCCGAATCTTCATAAAGCTAATTGCTAAGAATACAATCCCCGAAATAAACACCGCTGCTAAAGCAGTTTCCCAAGGAACGCCCATACCTAAACAAACAGAATAGGTAAAATAAGCATTCAACCCCATACCAGGTGCGAGCGCAATTGGATAGTTTGCAATCAACCCCATCACTAAACAGCCAATTGCAGCAGCCAAACAGGTAGCAACAAATACGGCACCATGATCCATTCCTGTTTCAGAAAGAATCATTGGATTTACAATAATGATGTAACACATGGTCAAAAATGTAGTTACACCTGCTAGAACTTCTGTTCTAAAGTTGGTTTTGTTTTCACTTAGTTTAAATAAGCGTTCTAACAAACCAGCCGAAGCATTAGGCATTGCCATAATAGCACCTGTTAAAATCTAGGATCGTAGGAGATGAAATCTATACCTTTGTGTTTCAAATATTTTTTGAATTTAAACCAAAAGGTATACAAAGCTAAAAGCAATCTATATGCCAGCTTGATACGTGTTACATCTAAAACTTGGATAAATCGAATTCCGCAATTAAAAATATAAAAAGCTGCATAACAAATATGCAGCTTTTTATTTAATGGTAAATATTTTAACAGATTCTATCGAAAACTTGCGAATCGAAAATTAAAAAAATATTTGATCACAAGCTGAAATGCATCAAATTGGACCGTCTAAGCATCATGATATTCAGACATCAATGACTCTGTTTCAGTGTGGGTAAATTTGTATGTGGGCTATGCTGAATTTCATTCAAACTATGCTCAGCATCATGAACAACTTTCATAAGCTCTTGGCGTTTTTTCGTTTGGGCATCTACATGCGTTGAATAGCCCAAGATACCGATAGAAAATATAAGTAATAGTATAAGTACGATCTTCATTATTATTATCTCTGCTTCACCGTTTTCTTTAAGATTAGCAAAGAATGTGAAATATTCTACTTTTTTAAGGATAAATGGCGAAATAAATGTAATTACAATGTAATTCACCATATTTTTTTTAGAGTTTATCATTATGCTTTTAAAAATAAGAAACTTAATGTGTAATTTATATATTTAGTCTTTTCAACAACATATAGTTGAAATTCTTTAACACTTCAATTTGAGTGAACAATACCCGATGTCTTCCCCTACTTATACGCTGTTACATATTAAAAAGAGCAGCTTTGCTTAAGCAAAACCGCTCTTTAATAGCATTAAATTAACTTATTAGAACTGGTAATTTAAACGCACCAAGAAGTTGCGAGGTGTTCCCGGCATTGTGTTCGATCTCCAATACACTTTATCTGTAAGATTACTCACAGCTAAAGTTGCACCCCAATGCTCACCTTTGTAACCAACCGCAGCATCTAAACGCGTCCAGCCATCAAGCTTGGTATCTGGGTTATTGGAAATATTCGTGTAAAGAGAACCATTATAAGTTGCACCAACTTCCGTATAAATATTTTCAACAGGTAGATAACGAATGAATAAATTACCAGTATTTTTAGCTGTGTTTGCTAAGTAGTGACCAGTGTTAGCAGATTTTGGATCTTTATCATCTTTCACTTTTGCATCTGTATATCCATAGCCACCGCGAATAAACACATTATCCAGTACACGACCAATAAAGCTAAATTCAGCTCCTTTTGACTGATGTTCACCGCCGACTACATAATCAAAAGGGCGATTATCTGGATCGGGCTTATAACGAATATTTTTCTTACGGATATCAAATACAGAAAACTGAGTATTCAAGCGATCATTAAACCAATCACTTTTTACACCAATTTCGTATTGCTCATTATATTGCGGTTCAGCATTCACCGTCCTCAAATCAACGGTACCATTAGTAAATGGTGAAACCCCTGCACTGCCACCAAACGGTGCAAAGCTTTTACTATAAGAGGTATAAAAACTCTGATTATCTACTGGTTGCCAAACAAAACCTACATTCGGGCTAAAGGTTTCAGCATCCATTGTGACTGACTGCCCATATGTTTTTGAACCAATTAAAGTATCGCGAGTTTTTACTTCATATTGGTCATATCGTGCGCCCAGCATCATCTTTAATGTCGGTGTTAACGAGATAAGATCCTGTACAAAAAATGCCAAACTATCATTGTTTTGATGAGTATAGGATGTTGCATTTGGTCGACCATTATTACGATTGAAAGAAGTTTGATAATCCTTAACGTTATAAGGATTAATTAATTGATAATATAATCCTGCCTTATCTCCGCTTGAATAATTACCTAACTTCGGTTCACGATCTTCATGTGACCAATCAGCCCCCACCATTACCTGATGTTCTAATTTACCCGTATTAAACTTGCCCGTAATATCAAAGGTATTTGTCGTGGTCTTATTCATGGTTTCTTGCCAAGCATATGATTGCTTGATATAGCCAGGTTTGCACCCTTTCGTGTCATCAGTACAATAACTTCCACCAAAGAAATTATCGAAATCTTGATTAGCTTGACGATAGCTCAATGCCCAATGAAATTTCCAATCTGGTGCAAATTCATATTTTAGATCGGTACGTACCGTTTGTAATTCATCAACGATAAAATCTGATGCTGTTGCAAAGCCTGTTTCTCTTAAAATATTTTCAGGGAAACGACTTAATACCGAAAATGATGGACCACGATCAGGAATACGATCTAATTTGTCATAGGTATACTCTGTAGTCCATAACAACTTCTCATCATCACTGCGATAAGTCACACTGGGTGAAAACATAGATTGTTTTGTGCCAATACCCAAACGGAAGCTATTGGTATCAGATTTTTCACCAACTAAACGTACCGCCCAATTATCATTCACCACTTGATTGATATCTAAGGTACCCCCAATATTGTCATAAGAACCGCCAAAGATACCTACAGAACTTTTAGAGTCAAAATTGGCGAACTTAGTCACCATATTTACTACACCGCCACCTGCTCCACGCCCATACAACACAGAAGCTGGACCTTTTAGAATCTCAATACGTTCTACATTGGCAGTACTACGACGAACTTGCCCCCCTTCGCGTACACCATTCCGGTAGATATCACTGGTATCAGCACTGAATCCACGAATCATAATACCGTCACCACGCGTATCATATGTCGTTGATACACCTGGCGTACCTTGTAGCATCACGCTTAAATCATTTGCACCATAGATTTTATATTTTTGCACATCGATCGTATCAATGGTTTGAGGAATATCTTTCTTCTTTAACCCATTACGCGTCACACTTGCCTGATCATAATCAATATAGCTTTTGATCGGATCAAGCTCACTCATCGCCTCAATTTTAATGGTCGGCATCACCGCAGTTTGTTCATTTGCAATTGCATATTGCACTTGCAGCATCATCATACTGAGCAAAGTAAACTTAAAAATAGGCTTTTGATACAAGCCTAAATGTGAAGATTTCATAAAAATTCCAAAAAACAGTTCAGACGAAAAATTAAAAAAATAAAGATTAAAAAAACGATACAATTTTAATAAAAATAATTCTCATTTTCACCAACTTTCGTATTAATTTTCGCTATATCGATGATTTATTAAACTGCTTTCATCATTCTTTACATGGTTTTATGTATTTCCCACAGCAGAAGCAACAAAAGGGATTCATGAAAGACATGTATTATTCGATGCAAATAAAGGACGATTGTTTTATTTAGACAGTCATACAAATATTTCTTAAATCTGTGCTTTATCAGATATAAATTCCATTTTTCTACACAATCTTACATTAAGCTACACAAAACAATTTGATCTGTTCTTCTTTGGGGTATTGAAAATGAAGCATCCACGCGATTATGGAAAATTGAGTGTTCTCAGTTCTGCACTAATTGGCATGAGTTCCCCACTTTTTGCAAATGCTGTTGATCCCTCTGCGACTCCCGTTGAAGCAGCAACTCAAGTACTGCCAACCCTGCGCATCAACGCTACTGTAGATCCCCAAAAACAACATGACGATGATATAAATGCAGTTCCCAAAACCATTATCAGTCGTGAAGAAATGCTCCAATATGGCGATCAATCTGTGATGGATGCTTTACGTCGAGCAGCGGGCTTTCAACTCCCAACAGGACACGGTCCTCGCGGTGGCGGTGGTGCTTCTGGTATGCGTTTTCGTGGGGGTGGTGCGCCAACATTTTTGATTAATGGTGAACCTGTACAAGGCGGACCACGTGGTGGTATGTCAGTTATTGACACGATTACGCCTGAAATGATTGAGCGTATCGAGGTTATAAAGCAACCAAGTGTGGCTCAATCTTCAGTCGCTTCTTCAGCGGTCATTAATATTATTTTAAAAGAGCCTCTGAATACGCGCTTAAATGGTACGGTCAAGCTAGGTTATGGTCTGCGCGACAGTGGTCAGCAAGAATCTGAACGAAAGCAGATCAATATCCAAGCAGATGGTCGTGAAAACCAGTGGTCTTATAGTTTCTCTGCCAATCAAATGTGGATCGATAATACTTCAGTTTCAAAAATCGAATCTGAAACAGGAACTCGTGAAAACCTACGTACGATAAATCGCAGCATGCAAATGTTTTCGCCTCGTCTACAATATGATCTCGATGACCAACAAAAAATCATTGCCGAGTTATTTTATCGCAACATCAAAATGCAAGGATACTCAGCAAATCAAACCCAAGATGATAAAAATGACAGTATCCGCCTAAATACCCGCTATGAACGTAAAGATAAAGAGTTCAGTGATAAAATCCGCTTCTCAGTAGAACGCCAAACAGAAACTCAGCTAACTCGCTCCACTCAAAGCCGCATTTATACGGATGAAACCATACATGAATATGGTCTGGCTTATGATGGCTTAAGAAAACTGGATGCAAATCGTCAAATCAAATTTGGCTTGGATTCACGTTTTAATGAACTCGATAGCAATGTCAGCCCAAGCCTAGATGAACAACGTTATGCAGTTTATGGCGAAGGAAGCTGGCGGCTGACTGATCGTCAAACGATTACCTTAGGCGCAAGGCAAGAATGGTTAAATCGTTCAGGTTTGGTTGATTATCAAGATCAACATTTAAGTCCTGTAATTGCTTATCGCTTGAGCCTCAATGATCAGTGGTCAATTCAAACCAATTTAAGTCAGGCTTTCCGTAGCCCCAAATCAGACCGTTTGATTCCTACCGTCACTGTTTCGACAGATAGTGATGCAGGCTCATTAAACAACCCTGATCGTGGTGGCAATCCAAATCTCAAAGCAGAAAAAGTACGCGCCGTTGAATCAACGCTTGCTTATGATTCTGCCAGTGGCGGTGTGAGCTTAACGGCGTACCATCGTCAAATTAAAGACTATATCGAAAAAGTCATTGCGCTGGAAAATACTCGCTATGTCGAGCGTCCACAAAACCAAGATGAGGCCACCACCTATGGTGCTGAGCTTTCTGCTCGTTATGCCCTAAAACAAACTGAAGCAGGTCATGCACTTATGCTCAACGGGCAAATCTCCACCATCCGCGCCAAAATTGAAGATGGGCAACACAAAGAGCGTCTCGTCAGTGATGTGGCACCATACAACGCCAGCGCAGGTTTATCGCATAGTTTCAAACCTTGGCAAGTTTCAAGCAGCTTCAATATCAGCTACACACCAGAATTTACACGCGCTTTAGATGGTCAACCTTATGATCGAACCACCAATCAACGTTTTAGCCTGAATCTCAGTGCAACCAAACGCTTTACAGAGGGTTGGGCAGCCAGTTTAAACCTAAATAACGTACTCAGCACAGATGCTAAAGAACGTTTAACTCATCAATCTGATGGTCGTCTCTATCAAGCTAGAACCAATGAGAGTGTTCCTAGCTATCAATTCACGCTCGAAAAGAAGTTTTAATATTCCTAGGGTCTGTTGACATAAACCGAACATCGTCTCATAAAAAGCCAATGACTTTTGTCGTTGGCTTTTTTCCTCCTACTTATATTGAAGAAATAGATAGGATGTGTGTTTATCTTATGAAAAATAGACACTAGCTGAATGATCGTTTGCAGCATGACTGTTATTATGTACAAATACAGTTGAAATTTAATGCATTAACAGACCAAAGAGAAAAAATGAGAGCTGAACTTAAAACGCGAATCCTGAAAATTTGTGATGAAAAAATTGAGAAAAAAGGCAGTAATGTTGGGCTATCTTTCTATGCTTTTTTCGCCAATAAAAATGATGACCCTGAACGCTTGATGGAAGCAGCGCATTGGTGGATTATGGAACATAAATTAGATCATTTTGAGAAAGCCACAAAAATCAAAGCGCTGATCTCTGAGCAAACGCCTTAAAGTCTAAAGGATAATCTTTAATAAACATCACGCAAATAACGCTGTTCCCGTTTAAGTTGTTGCAACTGCTCAGTACCCAGAAGTTCTTCGAGCACTTGATCTACACCGCTTGCCATCCCTTTTAAACTACCGCAGACGTAGATCAGCGCTCCCTGTGCTATCCACTCTTGTAAACGAGATGATTGTTGCCTTAAACGATCTTGCACATAGATTTTTTCTGTCTGATCACGCGAAAAGGCGTAATCCACGTGTGGCAAGTAACCATGCTGCTGCCAGTACGCAATCTCCGTCTGATATAAATGATCAAATTGCTGTTGTCTTTCACCAAAAATGAGCCAGTTTTTCTTGTAACCCCAGTGTTCTCTTTGACGCAAATGCGCAACTAAACCAGCGATACCCGTACCATTGCCAATCAAAATTATGGGCTTGTCATCCTGCTGTAAATGAAAACTTGGGTTATTTCGTATCGATGCGTGAACAGGTTGATTTTGTTCCAGTCCAACCGTTAACCAACCCGAACCTAAGCCCAAACCTGTTTCAGTTTGTTGTTGTCTCACCACCAATTCAACTAAACCTTGTTCAGGCAAACTTGCAATTGAATACTCACGCTTGGGCAATACTTCGAATTGTGCAATCCACTCTAGCAACGAGAGGCCTATTCGCGTAGGAGGTTTTCTTAAATTTAATCTTCCTAGTTTGGCGACCAAATCATCTGAGTGTTCCTGCCGATGAGTGTCTAAAAAATGTTGAATCTCGGTAATGTCATTTTCACATTGGATTTCCAAAATATCACCCGATGACCAAGATATATCCCGATCAGCAATCAATTGAACTTTATAAATTGCTTCACCAACAGTTCCTGTATTTAGACATTGCCGATGGGCAAATTTAAAGGCAAGCATTTCTTTATCAAGTGCTATCGTGGTGAATGTGGTTGAGGTGAGTTGCTCTAAACCAATTAACCATTGTTCTAGATCATCGCTATTGAGTTGATCTACCAATACGGTAGGAAATAATGCTTGTGCATTATGCTGCAATAGCCATTGTTCAATTCTCTGCCCAAACTGACAAAAATTCGAATAGCGTTTATCTCCAAATGCCAAAACTGCAAAAGACAAATGCGATAGATCTAAGGACTGATTCAGAATTTTATGCACAAAATTTTGTGCAGTATCTGGTGCATCACCCTCGCCATAAGTGCTCACCACCCACAATATCGTACTCGGCTGTTGCAAGTGTTGATAGTTGAGTTGTTGGATATCCAGCAACTCAACTTTTTCTTCATGAATGATTTTTAATTGTTCAGCGGTATGTTTTGCCCAAGCCTCAGCTTGTCCAGTTTGACTGGCATAAACCACCAAATATTGTTGTGCATTGATGTCAGTATCAATACGTTGGCTAAACTGCCGCCAAAATAAATAAATGATAATAAATATATGCACTAGTAATAAAAACAGTAATGCACAAATCACCAAAAATAATGGCTGAGTCATATTGCGCCCCTTAAACCGCTGACCAGATCAGGAGGGTAATCAGTGCTAAACTCACCGCTGTAAGCGTCAGATGTGTCAATAATCGGGTTTTTAAGGTTAAAAACAGGATATATCCAGCCAATGACAACAACACGATGATCACCGCACTGATGTCAATTAACCAGCTCCAACCCGCGCCTACATTCTTACCGCGATGTAAATCATTTAACAATGAAACAGTAGATGCTGGCTTCATCGTGATTTCTGCTTCGGCAGTATCCAATAGCACCCAAATATCAGTCGAACCCGCAGGGCTATCGAGACGAATCATCACTTCTCCGTCTAATATTTCACTGCTTTGATATCTCCCAACCAAAGACTGTTGTTGGCGTAAATAATCCAAAAGCGTTTGCGTTGGGTTTTCTTGCTCCGCAACCGTCCGCATTAACTGTTCAGGTAAAATAATGGTGTTACTTTGTTCCTGTTGTGCTGGTTTAAACCACTCTGGATGATTTAATAACAAACCCGTAACGGAGAAGAAAATAAGCGCAATAAAGGCAAATGCGGAGAGCCAACCATGCACATAACGTGCATGGCGGTAAAAATCACGGCGTTGATACAAGAGACAAGCCCCATTGATTTAGTGGTGAATAGATTTAAGCACCACGTTGGAAATTCAGTTTAAGCGTACCAATTTCAGTTTGAGCTGGTAGTGTTTTGTTCACTGCTTTTGGTGCAACATCCAATTCAAAAGTTTGATAAGAACGATCACCATGTTCGCGTGAAGTTTCGATGTGAATCACATATTGTCCAGCCTTCACCACTTTTCCTTGTTCATCTTTACCATCCCAAGCCAAACGATATTGTCCTGGTTGACGTGATGGTTTTGCGACTGCATCAAGATTTGTCATTTGACGACCATAACGACGCCACCACACATAATTGGAGTTGATCCATTTTTCATCATTGCCCCATACTGCAAGCGTACGAACCAACTTTTTGTCGGTATCTGTCACCCAAATCGAAACATAAGGCGCTCGATATTTCTCAACCGCGAGCTTAGGAATATTCACCTCTAACTGCGCTTGATAACCTTTTGGCCAAGCAGTCGCCTCACCGCTTGAAGCAACATGACGCATCACTGCTGGTTGATTTGCATCTAACAAAGATGACCAACCTGTACTTTGATAATGTGTACCATCACGCGTTACAAGCTGTGCCTCATAACCGACCAACTGCTCAATCAACTGCATGCCGTCAAGTGGGGTCATTGCCGTCAATGCCGTAGCTAAGGCATCTGCATCCGCTGCACACTGTCCGACAACAACACATTGTTCGACCTGCTGCACGGGCATACCTGTTTGCGGATTGACTAAGTGAGACTGTCCCGCAAGTTGGCGATAGCCTTGACCACTAAACGCGACCGCTTGATCTTTAATATTTAGAATTTGCGCGGGTGCTGCATTATCAAAATGTTCATTTGGGTCTTGTATACCAATTTTCCAACCTGTTTGGTTTGGCGATTGTCCCCAAACACGCATATCTCCACCAATATCAATCAAGATACCTTGTAAGTGTGGCACTGCTTTCTTTGCCGCAATTAAAGCGCGGTCGATCACATAACCTTTGGCATAAGCATCTGGAACGATTTTGATCGCTGAACTCGTTGTGATTTGCTTGGTTTGTGAATTTAATTCGATACTTTGTGTTTTAAGTTGCTGTAGCAAGGTTTCTTGCGTATCGAGATCGAGACGCTGTACATCATTACTCTGCTCCCAAAGTTGGATCAACTGCCCTAAGCGTGCATCAAAACCACCACAGGTTGCACTACGCCATTGCTCACAAGCAGCAATCACATCATAAAGTTCGGATGAAGCAGAAATAGTTTGCTCACGATTTAATTGGCTAATTTCACTATCATCACGCCACACCGATAAAATTTGATCGAGTCGAGCAATTTCTGCTTGAATGGCTTGCAAAGCTTTCTCAGCATCAGCTTGTTCCGATGTCGTCACGATCACATCCAATGACGTTCCTAAAACATGATCTTGGTGAAACTGATAGCTTGCAGCTTGTGCATCTTTAGCGATGCTCGGTGGTGCGATTGCTGAATCAACTGTTGGGATAGTCGCCTGTACTGGAGAAGCCATTATTGCCATCGCGGCCATCAGTGGAGATAAACGAAAAACCAAATTGATTGGACGAAGTAATACAGCACCTGATGACATAACTTTAACTCCAAAATTTAGTAAAAATAATATTGCAATTGATACTCGTTATCAAGTAGATTGTTACAATCTTTTATTAATTTGTAAGCTGAGGTATATGATGCGTCATTTACTGACCATTTCGTTATTGTCTGTATTACCTATTTTAAGCCATGCTCATACAGCTAGCCCTTTTGTATTACCAGAAGTATTCGATAGTAAATCTGATAACGTCAGCTTCCAAAGCGGTATAACCATAGAAAAATTCTTTGTTCCTAGCCGTAATTTTAAAACCAGTTATCAAATAACAACACCGAATGGTCGCAATCAGCAAGTCAATGCAGCGGCAGAACTCAAAACATTTAATATCGCTGAATTTAGTCTTGATGGCGAAGGAACTTATCGTATTCGCACACAAAATGCGACAGGCAACCCAAGTAAATACGCATTGATTGATGGTCGTTGGTTACGTGTACGTCCGCCACGTCCTATGAATAATATGCCAACACCAACAACCGCCAATAATGAGCAAAAACCAGCAGCACCAGCGACTCAACAGCCACCTCGTTTCATTACTGAAGACAAAGTTCCAGCAAAAGCTAAAACAGCACAAACAATCAATCATTATATTGCTGAAAGTTTCGTGACCAAGGGCAAACCAAGTCCTATTCCTACTGTGAGCAATAAAGGCTTTGAGCTTAAATTTATCACGCATCCAAATGAACTTTATGCAGGCGAAGCATTAAAAGCAGTCGTGTTAATGAATGGTAAACCTGTACCGAATGTTGAATTTGATATTTTCAAAGGTGCGAGCAATTACACCGCAAATGAAAGACGTGAACTTCCACATGTCAAAACCAATACAAAAGGCGAATTAGAAGTTAAATTGGAGCAAGCTGGTATTTATTTAATTACTGGCGTTTATCCTGAAGCAAATAGTGACAATACCAAACAACCAATCGCTGAAAGCTATACTTATAGCGTGACTGTAGAAGTAACTGAATAAGCACATCGGGTACTTACTGTAATTGTAAGTGCCCTTTCTTTTATTAGATCTTTTCCATTTCTATCCTAAAAAGAACAGCGTATATTATTTTAAAACTTATATTTACTTTGTTTATATGCTTTCTCGAAAAACCAGTGATGCAGGCATCTTTCTATGGATGGTTTATCAAACCATGCACAAGATGAACCTTGATGCGGCCGCTATCTTTGCCAGTGTTCACTTACCTGACCAACCGCCTGATAAATTCGTCCGTCGTGATAACGCTACTCAACAACGATTTTGGCGCGCTGCGGAACATTTTAGCCAAGATCAGGATATTGGCTTACATGTTGGTAGCCATGTTCCACCCTTCCGTGGACAAGTGATTGAATATCTTTTTCTCAGTAGTCCAACCTTTGGTGAAGGATTACAACGCACTATTCGCTATCAAGCATTACTCACTGATGCGCTGTCTTTTAAACTCGAATACCATGACAATGAGATTGCGATCATTTCAGGTCTAAACCATCCAGTTAGACACTATTTAGAATGTGCGATAGGAATTTTGCTTACGTTCTTCAAATATATAAGTGAAGATGCTTTTACACCTTCTGAAATTTGGCTTCCTTACGATGAAGGTGCCAAGCTAGATGAATATAAAAAAATATGGGGGTGTAATGTCAGACTTGGGCAAACTGAAGGCTGTATTTTCTTTGATGCGAAATTATTAGACCATCATTCGCCTGCTTATGAACCTGAGTTATTAAAAATCCATGAACACCATGCCGCCTCACAACTTGAGCTTTTACACAAACATCAACTTATTGATGAGATAGAAAAGATCTTGGCCAGCGGATTATTGGAATCGAGTGAGTTTGATCAGAACATTGTTGCGAGAAGATTAAACCGCAGCGCCCGCAGTTTAAGAGCGGATTTGCAACTTTTGAATACAACTTATGAAAAAGTAATTGCGCAATATCGTGAACGACTTGCTCGGCGCTTACTCTCTCAGACCCAAGAATCTATTGATCAAATCGTATATCTTACTGGATTCTCTGAACCATCTGCATTCTCAAGAGCTTTTAAACGTTGGACTGGTGAAACACCAACAGCCTATCGACTACGAAAACAACAATAAGTTGATTTAATCGGCAGATTATAACTGCCCGTTCAGTCAAAAAAAATCAGCGCTATGTTTCTAAAATCTGATCATGTTTTATGAGGTAAGCGAATATGATCGGTTTTCCAGTAGGTGTTTTTGTTGCGAATGGGATGGAATGGTATTTTCATAAGGTATGGCTACATGAATTTCCAAGCAAGAACAGAAATAGCCCCTTCTTTACTCATATTGCACATCACAAACGTGCTCGTTTAAATGGCTTTCATGATGAAGGCTATGCAGAATCGATGTTTAAAAATGCTGAGATTTATAATGAAAAAACAGCATTATATGGTTTAACTGCTGCTGCAACAGTCTTTCTTCCCGTTGCACCATTTTTTACAGCAGGCTTATATTATGGGATTTGGAACTACTGGAAAGTTCATGCAAAATCACATTTAGACCCAGAATATGCAAAAAAGCGTATTCCTTGGCACTATGACCACCACATGACCAGTAATCAAAATGCAAACTGGTGTGTCACGCGACCTTGGTTTGATTACATCATGGGAACACGCGTGATGACCGATGCTTCAACCACAGAAACGAATCCTCTTGCGATGAAAATGCCTATTTGGTTAGAGAAAAGGGTGAATAAAGCAGCACGCCGTATACTCCCTAAAGCCTATGCGAAAATTGATGAAAATTCTAAACTCGACCAATTAAATTTACGTCGGGGAATTGAGGTGGCTTTATAAGTTTGCATTTATTCAAAAACAAAAGCCTAATTATTGATTAGGCTTTTTATTAAACTAATTCCATTAAATACTTCAAAACACCATCACTAATAGTTATTATTCAACTCTAAAAATAATCCTATGTAGAATATTAAAATGTTAAATGCAAAATCCTATGCCGCTCTTTTAGCTACATCACTACTACTTTCAGCTTGTGGGGGAAGTGATAGCGAGCATAAAGCAAACAATACAACTCACCCAGCAGCTTTTACAACAACATTTGAAAGTAATCTAACACTCCAAAAAGATTCAGATCCAATCATTCAAATTGTAGGAAGAAGTAGCAATCAAGATGAAGATATGAATGCTTACTCAGTTACGCATCATTTTGACAAAGGTACTGCTTCAATTATATTTAGTTTTAATTTCGATAAAAATGATATAGCCAATACTCTACATGTTAATTACGACCCAATTCTAAAGAAAATATTGAACATTTCTATTGGTGAGAACTATCTCAATGAGAAAATTCAAAACCTATCGAAACCAAATCTTTTTGCTTGCTCAGAATCCTTTGCTTTTGACTCTTGTAAGAATATTGATATTAAATTTGATGAAAAAACGGGCTATAGTGAAATCAATTTCGTTAATACAAAACTATCAACCCCAAATATTACAAGTCTTTCTCCAATCAATAAAGATAATCAATCCGCAATTGAAAAAAGCGATATTTCTTTAAACGGAAAACTTTCTGGTTCCCTCTCAACTCCTCCACAAACTTTGCAAAATATAAGAAAAACCAGCCAATTGAATATTTCTGCAAACCAGCAAGCTATTTCTTTAATGGGAGCAATTTATGATCCAGAAACAAGTGCACTCTTTTTTAGTTCACATACTGATAACGGAATTGATGCGGATTTAAAATTAGGTGAGTTTACGACCTACCTTAAAGACAATCTCGCTATAGCGTCTTCACTGCAAACTGAAGTATTGTATGGCTTCTCTGGTGCGTGTATGTCTTCGCTTCTAACACTCCCAGTTAAAGAACTCGGATCTATTCAGCCGACTGAAAATTCTAATGATATTACTTTAGCATTTAACCAAGCAGTATATAGCTATGAAAATAATGCACCATTATTTCCCAATATGCCTGTTCCATCTGAATGCGCTAAGACCAATTTACAACTTGATGGCTCATTAAAAGTTAACAAACCATTCACTCAACTTCAAATAACACCTGTTTTAAAAAATGAGGATACTCTACACTCCGTCCAGCCCGCTTTGTATTTCGACGTTAGCAATCATAATATACAAAAATTCGGAAATTATACGATCGATGTCAGCATCATTGATAATAAAATTAAGAAAATTGATTTCAAAGCAACAAGAAATAATCCCAATCCTAGTACAGGATTATTGTTAGAGGAAATACAATACAATTATGAATGTAATGCAACTCAATCATGCCAAGGGGTAAGCTATGACCCAAAAAACAACCAAGTAACCTTTAAAAATACGATGCTAACACTTAAAGGAACTCTTGCTGATGAAGTGAATAAAAACATTATTTTAAATGGTGTATTTGATTTTGCAGGGCGTTAATTTATATTAACCTGAATCGCGGATAAGAAATTAGCTTGAAAAAAAGGTGGCTGAAAACCATTAGGGAGTTACCACACAACCTATGCCTTCAGCCACCATGTT